>JAQVDB010000074.1 GCA_028698525.1 Clostridia bacterium | reverse complement strand
TTTGAAGATAAAACAAGCAAAAAAAAGGATGACATTTCTTTGTCATCTTCAAATGGCGGAGAAGGAGGGATTTGAACCCTCGCGCCGGTAAATCCCGACCTACACCCTTAGCAGGGGCGCCCCTTCAGCCATACTTGGGTACTTCTCCACGGCTAAACTTATTACAAAGTGCTTTGGCGGAGAGGGTGGGATTCGAACCCACGGCGCCATTCAGCGTCACTGGTTTTCAAGACCAGCTCCTTAAACCGCTCGGACACCTCTCCTTTTTTTCCGGCACTTATATAGTATAGCAAATAGGCAAATCCATGTCAATATCTAAAAACTTTTTTTAATTCTCAATTCTGTCCAGTCCACCCATATAAGGTCTCAGTTTTTCTGGTATCAATATACTGCCATCAGACTGCTGACAATTTTCTAAAATAGCTGCCACAGCCCTTCCTACTGCCACACCTGATCCGTTCAAGGTATGTACAAAATCAGCTTTTCCTCTCACGTCCTGTTTATATCTTATATTGGCCCTTCTAGCCTGAAAATCTTCAAAATTGCTACAAGAAGAAATCTCTACATACCTATTATAGCTAGGCAACCAAACCTCTATATCATATTTTTTAGTAGCGGTAAATCCAAGATCGCCAATACAAATATTTACAACCCTATATGGCAATTTTAAAAGTTTTAATATCTCTTCAGCATCTGCAGTCAACTTTTCATGCTCATCGTATGAATCTTGGGGCTTTACGAATTTAACTAGCTCTACCTTGTTAAACTGGTGCTGCCTTATCAATCCTCTGGTATCCCTGCCTGCAGAACCTGCTTCTGAACGAAAACAAGCACTGTATGCCACATAATATAAGGGTAGGTTATTCCCATCCAATATCTCATCCCTATGCATATTGGTAACTGGTACCTCTGCGGTAGGTATCAGGAAATAGTCGGTATCTGCAACTCTAAATGCATCTTGCTCAAATTTAGGCAGCTGACCGGTTCCCTGCATGCTATCACGATGAACCATATATGGGGGAAGTATCTCGGTATATCCATGCTTTGTAGTGTGCACATCTAGCATAAAATTTATCAAAGCCCTCTCCAATCTTGCGCCCATGCCTTTATAAAAGGTAAACCTGGAGCCTGTTACCTTGGCCGCTGTAGCGGCGTCTAATATGCCCAAGTTTTCACCTAGCTCCCAATGAGGCTTTGGTACAAAATCAAAGATAGTAGGTTGTCCCCATTTCCTTATTTCCTGATTATCAGCTTCGGTTTCACCGTAGGGCACACTGGGGTGGGGGATGTTAGGTATTCTGAGCAACATGTAATTTATTTTAGTCTGTAAATCCCTTAATTCTTGATCACATTTTTTTATCTGTGAAGAAACTCTTCGCATCTCGCTTATAATATCCCTAGCATCCTTGCCTTGTTTTTTAAACTGTGCAATCTGCTGTGAAACAGTATTCTTTTTGTTTTTAAGCTGTTCAGCTTCCCGTAATATTTCTCGTCTATTCTCATCAATTGAAATCAAAGCATCAATATCAATATTTTCTTTTCTTTTCTTCAAAGCCTGTTTTATCATTTCAGGGTTATTTCTTATAAATTTAATATCCAGCATAATCTGTACCTCCCGAAAAAGCTTCATACATTAAAAAACTCATCCCAAAATAAAAGGGACGAGAAATTTCTCGCGTTGCCACCCTAATTGACTGCACAATAATTCAGCATTCCGCTCATTCTGATGCTAACGTTATCCATACGATGATACTTACTATAAATAATTTCAGTATACAGCTCTAGGACGGATTCAACACCTATCACCGCCGATTCACACCTTCCACCGGCTCTCTGAAGATAATGAGATGCCTACTTTTTCCCTTCATCGCTATTTTTAATTAATTCTATTGTTTTATTATATTATACTATACATCATTTATTATGCAAATATTTATTAAAACACTGTATAAATTATGCAAAAAATGTTAAACATTAAAATAGAGAGATATAAAAATCGAAAGGCGGTTAATACATGAACGATATAGATATGATAATTCAGTTAGCCAAACTCAAAGAAACAGACTATAAAAATACATTGGCAATCACAATCTTGATAGAACTACTGATAGAAAAAGGAATAATAGACAAAAATGAAATATCAAAGAAAGCAAATCAACTGGATGATATGCTGACTAATACTGTAGACAGATCAACTGCTTCAAAGTAAAACAATGACTATTTTTTCTCACAGGTAGATTCCCTTATTATAAGTTTAGGATCTACCATCACTTTCTCCAAGTTTTCTCCCTTGATCAGATTTACCAGCACAGTAGCGGCAGTACGACCAATTTTATACCAGTCGATATCTACTGTGGTAAGGGAAGGTTGTATGTATCTTGAAATATCTGTGTTTTGGTATCCTATAATGGATATATCCTGTGGCACCCTATATCCCACTTCTTTTGCAAACTTTATTGCCCCTATAGCCATCATGTCATTTGCAGCAAATATTGCACTGATATCTTTGTTATATTCAATGAGTTTATGGGTCGCTTGATAGCCACCGTCCAGTGTACTTTCACCACAAAAAATCATATTCTTATCCAATTTAATCCCATATCGGTTTAACGCCAAAAAATACCCATCCTGCTTGTCTCTATTAGAAACATCACAAAGATCTCCAGATATAAATGCTATATTTTCATGCTGGTTTTTTATAAGGTGTTCCACTGCCCAAAATGCGCCTTTGACATTATCAGCATTTACACAGGCAATAGTCTCTCCCTGAGCTACATGATCTATAACAACACACTTTACCTGATATTGCTCTATATATTTGAACATCTCTTCATCGATATCCGTTCCCAAAAATATGGTAGCAGTAAGATGTTTTTCTCTTGTAATATCCAAATACCAAGATTTATTCTTTTTGTCTATTAGGCTATTAGATATAAGTGTGACATCATAACCTTGTTGGTTGAGCACATCATTAATACCGCAGATTATTCTGTAATAATAAGATTGGTTTAAGCTTTCACCCTTATATTCATCCAAAAAAAGACCTATAGTCCTACTATCCTTTGTCACCAAACTTCTAGCAAATGCATTAGGTTTATAGTTATGCTTTTTGGCTATCTTTATTATTTCACTTCTAGTCTTTTTGCTTATATCTTGATAGTTATTCAACGCTCTGGATACAGTGCTTATAGATACGCCAGCCAGCTCTGCTATTTCCTTTATGCTTATAGTCATATATACCACCAATTTATTTAAAATATTAAATCTGCTTTAATACATATTCGACATTTTTAATAAAATCCCTTTTATTAGTTGCAAAAACGTTTCCGATATTTGTGTTCATTTAACTTTTTTGTTGTAGATCAGGTTGAGGCTATACTTTTATACTGCTGCAGTTGTAAATAATATACAAATACTACATATTTATTTTATATAAAAGGCCGAATTTGCATCAATGTATTGAAAAATATACCTTAATTTAATATAATAAATGTAATAACAAAAACGTTTTTGACGATTATTTTCAGCAAGATCTTTTTACTCATTGACCTCCTTAAATATAAAAAATCGGCCGTCGGGATATCCCTTCGGCCGATAGCGTTTTTATCTATAATTCTAATTTCATATCCCCATCTTTTATCCATCCTGCTTTTCTCATAAGTTCTGAAATCACAATAGTCAATACTGCTGGCAAAACAAAGTGTAAAAGTCCGGTTTTAAATAAAAATTCAGATATTCCTATTGTATCCTTCATGGCCTCCCAACTGCCAAACTGACCTACAAGTCCACTGGTACCCATGCCTGCTCCTGCAGGAATGTTCTCCATTTTAAAGATTGTAGTGGCAAGAGGTCCTACTATGGCGCTGGTTATTGTAGGCGGAAGCCATATTATAGGTTTTTTCATTATATTTGGAATCTGCAGCATAGAAGTTCCTAACCCCTGGGCTATAAAACCCCCTATCCCGTTTTCCTTATAGCTAGCAGCTGCAAACCCTATCATCTGTGCACAACATCCCACGGTAGCTGCTCCTCCAGCAAGTCCACTTATGCCCAACATTATAGCAATAGCTGCGCTGCTTATAGGCGCCGTGAGGGCCAGTCCCATTAGCACTGAAACTGCTATTCCCATAGGTATTGGCTTTAAATATGTTGCCTTGTTTATCAGTTCCCCGAACTGTTCCATGAAATATGCCACACCAGGTCCCACAAACTTTGCAGCCAGCGCTCCCATGACTATAGTCACCGCAGGAACTATAACAATATCTACCTTGGTCTCCCCGGCAACCAGCTTGCCAAACTCTGCGCCTATTACAGCTGCTATAAAAGCACCTACCGGGCCACCCAATTGAGCCCCAGCTGCACCTGTAATGGTGGATGAAAAAATAACCAAAGGGGGCGATTTTAGACCGAAAGCTATAGCAACGCCTATTGCAGGTCCCATCATTGTCTGGGCGACATCATATAATTCGACAAGAAAGCTTATCTTAAGCAGTTCCCCAAATTGTTTTAATATAAGTCCTATGATTAGAGATGCAAACAATCCTAATGCCATAGCCCCTAAGGCATCAATGCCATAACGCTTAAAAGAAAATTCTATATTTTTCTTTTTAAGAAAATCACTTGTCTTTTTACTATTCATGTCTTTCACCTCAAAAGTTTATATTTAAACATATTATACTGCATATACACCTGTCTTGTCACCTGTATGCAAAAAAAAATTATAATAGATATCCTTTTTGCTTCAATGCCGCCTCTATTGAATCCAATGTTTTTGGGCTATCAGCTTCTATTTTATGCAGGTGTACTCCATCAGTCAAAGCAGAAAGGGGCTTTGCATCCTTTGTTTTTATATCATTTACAAATTTTTTTACTTCAACTAGTGAAGAAACCATTATCATTCCGCTCAGCTCTCCATATACCTCATGTTCTATAATCACATTTACTACCTTGCCGCCATAGCTTACTACAGTAGTAAGCTCATCTTCTATCCCCGACCGATCATGATTTGATGCAATTATTCTTGAAAAACTTTGTGGGCTGTTTTCAGAAAAAATCAAATACCCTTGAGGGGTAGCTATAATTTCATACCCCTTTGCTCTCAATATTGCAATATCCTGCACTATTACCTGTCGGCTGACGTTAAATTTCTCTGCAAGTTGATTGCCAGCTATTGGTAAACTGCTGTTAGAAAGTGTCTCTATTATACCTTCCCTTCTCTGTTTCGAGTTCATAAATTCACCTCATTTTATGCGCCCTTTTGAATCAATCCCGAGAGAATAGATGTGCGAACTATTATCCCCAATAATTTGTTATCATCGTCAATAACTACTATGGGATATTTGGTTTCTGTAGCCTTTTCTATAAGGTCCTGTATATATACATCTTCATTGGTAGTAAAATAATCGTTCCTAAGAATATCTTTAAGTGAAGAGTTGCCTTCTTTTACAGCCTTAACACAATCATCTATGGTCACAATGCCTTCTAGAGCTCTATTCTTGCCCACTACAAATACACTGGATATATGATTTGCTTCCATTTCCTTTATAGCAACCTTCACACCATCTTTCAAGGAAACTAATGCATTAGGCTTTTTCATAACGTTTTTTGCCTGTATAATCTTTGTTCGGTCTATATTCCTTACAAAGTCCTCTATATATTCATTAGAAGGATTATCCAGAATATCTTCAGGGGTCCCTATCTGCACTATCTTGCCATCTTTCATAACAGCTACCCTATCCCCTAGCTTGAATGCTTCATTTATATCATGGGTAATGAATATTATAGTCTTTTGCATCTTGGATTGTATATCTAAAAGCTCCAATTGCATCTCCCTTCTTATAAGGGGGTCTAGGGCACTAAAGGGTTCATCCATCAATAATATGTCCGGATCATTTGCAAGGGCTCTAGCCAACCCTACTCTCTGCTGCATACCACCGCTCAATTCCCCAGGCATCTTATCTTCCCAGCCTTTAAGGCCTACATCTGCAAGGGCATCAAAGGCAATCTTCTTCCTTTCTTCTTTCTCTATGTTTCTTATTTCTAATCCATATTCAACATTGTTTAAGACAGTCCTATGGGTAAAAAGTCCAAAGTTTTGAAATACCATGGCCATCTTTTTCTGCCTGAATTCTCTTAACTGTCTTTTATTATACTTCACAATATTTTGTCCATCAACTATTATTTCACCTGATGTGGGCTTGTTTAAGAGGTTTAAACATCTTATCAATGTTGATTTGCCGCTGCCGGATAACCCCATTATTACGAATATTTCACCTTCTTGCACTGAAAATGAAACATTGTTCACCCCCACTGTCTGTCCAGTCCTTTTTAATATCTGCTCTTTTGTCCAGCCTTTTTTCAGTCTATTCAACGCTAATTTGGATTTTGACCCAAATATTTTAGTCAGATTTTTTACTTGAATTTTTCCAGCCATTTCACACCCCCTCCTTCTATTCTACGTATTCATACTTTTTAGATATTGTTTGAGTTATTCTATCTATAATTATTGCAAGAAATACAATACTTATGCCCGAATCAAATCCCATAGCGATATCCGACCTATTTATCGCTATCAGCACATTTTCGCCCAGACCTTTAGCTCCTATCATAGAAGATGTTACTACCATGGACATAGCCATCATGGTGGTCTGATTTATACCTGCCATTATAGTAGGCATAGCCTGAGGAAGCTCCACCTTACTGAGAACCTGCCATGAGGAAGATCCAAATGAATGAGCGGCTTCACGCATCTCTGTAGGCACTTCCCTTATAGCAAGATTGGTAAGTCTTATGCAGGGAGGAGCGGAATAAATAATAGTAGCAAATACCGCCGGAACAGTGCCTAGACCGAAGAAGAACATTGCCGGGATCAGATAAACAAAACTGGGCATGGTCTGCATTCCGTCCAGCAATGGTTTCATTATGGTTTCCGCTTTAGGCTTATATGCCATGAGTATCCCTAATGGAATACCTATTATCACCGCAATTATCACAGATGTGATAACTATGGATAATGTATATATCATCTCATTCCACAGATTCAGCGAGCCTACTAACAACAACATCACTGCATATGCCAAACCTGATTTCCAGTTTTTTACTCTCCATCCTATTATAAATATCAAAAGGATAAAAATATACCAAGGAATAAATATTAGACCGGACTGTATGTTAGATACGATCCACTTGATTCCCGTAGTCAATGCATCGAAAAAACCTTGCCAATTATCAGTCATCCATTTTACAGCTAATTCAATATAATAACCCAATTTAACATCAAATAAATTCGGAAATTCATTCATATTTTAAAAAACACCTCTTTTTATATATCAAAGAGCCTCTTTCACTTTCTGGGCCACATCTTCCGGAACCCAGTTTGTCCAAATATCCTCATGCTCTTTCAAGAACCATTCGGCTGCCTCATCTGCCTCTGCATCATTATCCTGCATGTATGCCAGCATTTCACTGGTGAGTTTTGTGCTGGTCTCATAGTTTTTCAAAAATTCTACCACTTCAGGAGCCTTGTCCACCATCTCTTTGTTTACTGCCACCGTCACTGTAACCCCCGGAAACTCGCAAGCATATCCATCCTCCCATTTTTCCTGGTCATAGGGCTCATCCTCTAGTAAAGTCATGTCATATTTTCCGGTTATCCAAGTTGGGTCCCAATAATAACCCAGCCAGGGCTCACCTTTTTCATAGGCCGACACCACAGAGGTGTTTAGAGCCGTATCTGAACCGGGGTTTAAATAAATATAGGTGTCCTCTAAACCGTAGGTAACCATTTTTTGTCTGAGTATCTCATCAGCACCCCAAGTAGGTGGTGCGCCATATATCCTGCCTTTGCCGGGATCATCTTCATCCTTGAATACTTCCCAATATTCAGGTAAATCTTTTATTGATTTCAAACCGGGCGCCATAGGTTCAATGCCTTTTTCAGCATCACCCTCTATCACGTAAGTGGGCACATATAACCCCTGGGCATTATCATCATAATTCACCGATAATTCCACAATATCCCCACTTTCTATTGCAGGCTGATATATATCAAGATAATTATCGCTCCATACTTCCATGTATATGTCGATATCTCCCTGGGCCAATCCCTTTATAGTTATCGGGGATGAACCGGTCATCACATCAGTTTTATATCCATATCCATTTTCTATAATTATAGAAGCTATATCATTATGAACTTTTATACTGTCCCATCCTGCATCAGCAAATACAAAGGTTTCTCCACCTTTGTCGCTTGAGCCTTGATCTTCTGATCCTCCAGAACACGCACTAAATGTCAAAACACTTGCAACAATAAGCAATATAGCTAAAATTTTTGCTTTATTTTGAAACTTAATAACAAACCACTCCTTTGATTTTTTTCACACAAAAAAAAGCATTAAAATGCTTTTTAAAAAAAGACAGCCTTCGCACAATATACTTGATTATAACTCAATAAAAATATTGTGTCAAATTTGCAATGCTAGCAAATCAACCGATAAATATCTAATAAAATACCTGAAGATTTATAAACCTTATAAATCAAAGCATACAATTATTTGAAGGTTTGCCTTGATATATATCGCCTTATTTTGTATGTGAGTAAA
>JAQVDB010000073.1 GCA_028698525.1 Clostridia bacterium | reverse complement strand
GGGATCATAAGGTATATAGGATTGGATTTAAATAAGTTTCCTGAACTGGTGCGTTCCACAGATAGGGTAGGTGGTATTACAAGGGAAGCAGCTGAACAATGCGGATTGCTGGAAGGTATTCCTGTATTTGGAGGATGTGGCGATATGCAAAGTGCCGCGATAGGTGCAGGTGCGGTGTCTGAAGGTGAAGGGCACATTTGTTTGGGCACTTCGGGCTGGGTGGGAGTTACTACTTCCAAAGCTCTCACGGGCAGAAGCGGTGTGGTGACTTTAAAGTCAGGTATCCCTGATAAAAATCTTTTGTTAGGTGAGATGGAGACGGCAGGAGTATGCCTTGAGTGGATAAAAGATGAATTTTACAGACATGAGCAGCAAGATGCCAGCTGTACAAATATTTATGGATTGATGGATGATAATATTCGTAGCCTTTCTCCCGGAGCTGATTATTTAATTTTTACTCCATGGCTTTATGGTGAGCGGTGTCCCGTCAGTGATACCTATGTTAGATCTACTTTTTTCAATATGAGTGCGTCCCATAAGCGTGAGCACATGCTCAAAGCGGTGTACGAAGGAATAGCTTTTAACCTTAGATGGATAGTTGAGATAATTGAAAGAAGATATAGCTTTTCCCTTTCCACTATAAAAGTCATTGGAGGAGGTTCAAAATCAGATGAATGGATGCAGATAATGGCGGATATAATTCAGCGCCGTATTCAGAAGGTAGAGCAATCTCAAATGTGCGGTGCTGTAGGTGCAGCTTTTATTGCAGCAGTAGGCCTTAAGGCTTATCGGGATTTTGATGATACTTCAAAAAAGGTAATAGTAGAAAAGACTTTTTTGCCTAGGATTGAAAACAAACAGATATATGACAGGTTATATAGAAGTTATAAGCTTATATATAGATGTCTTCGCGGATTGTATAGGAACATCAATTCTGTTCGGGAACAGACTGAAGGTCAAATTGGAATCTCTAATCAAGAGAGTATATCCAATTAAGACTAATATAAATATCAATATTATAGGGAGGTAAGATTATGTTAAAGAATATGGATGTAAAGTCAATGCCTATCTCATTGCCGGAAGATATAGACATGGAAAATTTTATGATTGCCACTTATGTTGCAACATTTCCTGTCGATATCCCTGTGGCCAAATTAGCTCCTGCAATGGCAGTTGAGCAATCTACCGGGACATGGGTGCCGGTACCCGGAGAGACTCCGGAGATGAGACGAAAGCATGTTGCTAAGGTAGTATCGCTGTATGAAATACCTGACTATGAGTATGTAGTACCGCCGGATGCAAAGACTAGAACCTACATAATACAGATAGCATATCCGATAGTAAACTTTGGTTCACAGCTTTCTATGATGATGTCTACCGTGGTGGGAAATATCTCATTGGCGGGGCAGATAAAGCTGATCGATCTTTATCTACCTAAAAAATATGTGGAAGGTTTTAAGGGGCCAAAATTCGGTATAGGTGGAGTGAGGAAATTACTGGGTATACCTAAACGTCCGCTTTTAAACAACATGATAAAGCCTTGTACTGGGTATACACCGGAGGTGGGAGTGAAGCTATTCCGAGAAGCTGCAATAGGAGGAGTGGACATAGTCAAAGATGACGAGCTGATTGCAGACGCATCATTTAACACTATAGAGCAAAGAGTGAAGCTGTACATGGAGGCAGAAAAAGAGGTCTATCAAGAAAAAGGAGAGAAGACTCTATATTCGGTAAATGTTACCGATGATATCCCTAAAGTATTTGAAAATGCCAAGAGGGCAATAGAACTAGGATGTAATGCTATAATGATCAACTTTGTAGCCACAGGAATACCTGTACTTCGTGCGTTAGCAGAAGATCCTGATATAAATGTCCCCATCCTTGCTCATATGGATGTAGCCGGTGCATATCATATGTCACCTGAATTCGGCATCAGTTCACATATCATGTTGGGTAAGTTGGCCCGATTAGCAGGAGCTGATATAGTAGTTCATCCTGCTCCATATGGCAAAGCCACTGTTTTGCCTGAAAAATTCTCTAAGATAGCTCTTAATCTATCTTTCCCTATGTATCATATAAAACCCACATTTCCTATGCCTTCAGGGGGGATTACACCTCCTAATGTACCAAAGGTAATAAAGGATTTAGGTCCTAATATCGTTATAGGATCAGGTGGAGGCATACATGCGCATCCACAAGGTCCAACGGCAGGGGCAAGGGCATTCAGGCAGGCTATAGATGCTACTATGAGTGGTGTTCCATTAGAAGAGGCTGCGAAGGAACATGAGGAGTTGGCAGCTTCATTGACGGCATGGAAGGGTACTTTTGAGATAATAGGCAAGAAATAAAAAATATTATTAAAGCAAAAGGAGAATAAAGATGGATAATCAAAAATATGCTATATCCAAATGGCGTGACACAGGTGAAATACTGAAAAAATTGAATGAACTAGTCAATCGCCCTGTGTGTAAAATCAATCGAGATAAGATGAAGGAATATGCTGCCTATTTTCAGACAAAGTGTAATAAATCTAGAGAGATGACGTCTGAAGCTAAAAAATATATACCGGGTGGAGTTCAACATAATCTCGCATTTAACCATCCCTTTCCTTTGGCTATAAAAAAGGCTGAGGGAGCTTATCTATGGGATGTGGATGGAAATCGTTATGTGGATTTCTTACAAGCGGGAGGTCCTACATTGTTGGGCAGCAATTATAAACCTGTTCGGGAAAAAGTTATAGAGCTCTTAAACGATTGTGGACCGGTCACAGGGTTATTTCACGAATATGAATTCAAATTAGCGGAATTTATAAACCGACACATGCCTGCAGTGGAGATGTTTAGGATGTTAGGAAGTGGTACAGAGGCAGATATGGCGGCTATACGTACTGCTAGGACATTTACAGGCAAAAAAAAGATAATAAAGGTAGGCGGGGCATATCACGGTTGGAGTGACCAGTTGGTTTATGGACTTCACATCCCGGGTACAGGATCTTTTGAAGCCCATGGTATACCTAAAGGTTGCTTGGCAGATACCCAAGAAGTTTTCCCTAATGACATAGATGGACTTAGAAAACTTATGGAAAAGAATGAGCAAGATGGAGGTACTGCGGCGGTTTTGATTGAGCCGGTAGGTCCTGAAAGTGGTACCAGACCGGTGTTCAAGGAATATAACCAGCAAGTCCGTGAGCTATGTGATGAATTTGGCGCTCTGCTCATATTTGATGAGGTGGTGACTGGATTTAGACTGGGTATGGGAGGAGCACAAGGTTACTTCAACATAAAGCCTGACCTCACCGTATTTGGTAAGATTATAGCCGGTGGATACCCGGGTGCAGGAGGGTTAGGAGGCAGATCTGAAGTAATGGCTTGCCTTGCTTCAGGTGTAGAGGGGACCAAAAAACGTGCATATGTTGGTGGGACGCTTTCTGCTAATCCTTTGAGTTGTGTTGCAGGGTATTATGCACTAAAGGCGATAGAGGAAACAGATGCAGCTATAAAGGCGGGCAGAGCAGGCGATAGACTGTGTGTAGGGCTAGAAAAACTCATCGATAAATATAAGCTGCCCTTTGTAGTTTACAATCAGGCATCTATATGCCATCTAGAAACAACAGGTCTTATGTTTATCGATATAAGAAAGCCGGATTTTATGGAACAGTTAAAAGAGCGCATGTATCGACTGCATGAGATTGGTGCGGCTTATACTGCAGAAGGGATGATCACCCTTGCTGGCAGTCGTATGTATACTAGTATGGCAGATACCGATCAAATAATCGATGACACACTGGAAAGATTTGGGAGGGTATTTGAAAGTATAGAAGTATAAAGACAAAGCATTTTGATAAAAGGCCTCGGGATTGTATTGATAGATCTCAAAACCGGATCTCCGAGGCCTTTTATAATTTGTGTATTTGGATATATAAACCAGATTTGATACAATAAAAAGCAGGTGCCGCTTTTAGAAAATAGAATTATTTGCTATACAAAGGAGGAGGTATTATGGGGGTAAAAGCTGTTCTTTTTGACCTTGATGGTACATTGTTAAAAAACGATAGAAACAGGATGGGAGATGAATATATTAAGCTTGTATATAATAGATTTCCTGATACAATATCTCCGGAAAAGTTTGAGAAGGCCATGTATGCCGCTTTTATGGCTATGACAAAAAATGATGGAAGGAAAATAAACAAACAAGTTTTTATAGAAACATTTTTTCCTCTGATCGATTATCCTGCTGATGAAGGGATGCAGATATTTGATTATGTACATAAACACGATCTTCCTTCCCTTGAGCGGGAAGAAGAGAAAGTGCCTGAAGCAAAAAGGGTGGTTGAAAAAGTATTTGATTTAGGATATCAAGTTGTCATAGCAACCAATCCGATATTTCCTAAAGATGTGATGTTTGAGCGTTTAAAATGGGCAGGGGTGGATAAATTCCCTTTTAAATTGGTGACTTCATTTGAAAATTGTAAATTTGCAAAACCAAATCCACAATATTATAAACAAATAACAGATAGGATTGATATCAAGCCTGAACAATGTTTGATGATAGGTGACGAACATATGGATATGGTAGCTGCACATGTAGGAATAAGAACTTTTTTTGTAAAAAGTCCTTCATCAGATTTAAGGGATTCGACTCCTAAACCTACATATAGAGGGAAGTTAGAAGATATAATAAATATATTGGAAAAGTAGATTAGGAGTTAAGCGGTGGGAAGTATAAGCGGCGCCTATTTTAATTATATAAAATGGATATTTTTTAGAATTTGATGATTTCAGATTATGGGGGGAGTTTTGTGAAAAGCAATACTATTCCTGATATATCTATTGATCAAGATAAATGTTCCTGCTGTGGTACATGTGTTAATGTGTGCAGCGAAGGAATATTCAAGTTTGAAGGGAAACGGGTTAAGGCTGTATTTGCAGAAAAGTGTGAGGTTTGTGGTCACTGTATTGCCGGATGTAAGTTTGATGCAATACAACATAGCTTATTGCCTTTAATGGAATGTCCCCAAATTGCTGAACAAGATCAACCGAAATTGGAACAAATGATTGCGCTTTTTAGGGCCCGGCGTTCTGTTAGAAACTATTTATCGAAGCATGTTGATAGAAGGATAATTCAAGAGCTGATAAGTATTTCCCGCTGGGTTCCAAGTTCACAAAACAAACAATCAGTTGACTGGCTGGTGCTGGATAAAAAAGAAGAAATAGAGTATTTTAGCAGAAAAACGGCTGAGGTATTATTCGAACTGGGTAAAATCATTCAAAAACCGATATTTAAACCATTCATAAGGGCGGCCTTGGGGAGCAAAAAATTTAAAGAGGCACAGCAAAGTGCCAAAGGTTTTTCAAGAGTCTATGAAAGGTTTAAAAATGGAGAAGATCCAGTATTTTATAATGCTCCGGCAGTTATTGTAGCTTACACGCCTGCTGGCAGTTATTTTGGTAGAGATGATAGCCTATACGCTTTGTATAATTTGATATTGGCGGCTCACAAGGTAGGTCTAGGTAGCTGTCAGATAGGATATTTTATAGTGGCGTTGGAAAATAATACAGGCATGAGAAAGGAATTGGGATTGCCAGATGGATACAGGCCACAGGCGGCAATTACCTTAGGTTACCCTAAACGTTCTTTCTATCGTGGGGTATCCAGGAGAATGCCTGATATCAGGTGGGGTACAGCTAAAACTATATAAAAAGTTTGCATCTCAATGATTAAACCTATTATTATCTGATTAAAAAGTATGAAAAAAGGAGATATAAAGAGTATGAATACTGCAGATGCTGTGATAGACAAATCTGCTAGTTATACGCTGTTAAGCAACGGATATGTAGTAGATGGGTCGGGAAACAAAGGCTTTAAAGGAAATGTACTTTTAAAAGATGGAATTATTCAAGAGATCAGTGAGAGAGAAATAGTTGTGGAGGGAAAAGAAATAGATTGCGAAGGAAAGGTAATTGCTCCTGGTTTTATAGATATACATTCCCATAATGATTGGTTTTTTCCTTCAGACCAACAGGAACAATTTATTGATCCTTTTATTCGTCAAGGAATAACTACCTTTATTACAGGGAATTGTGGTTTCAGTGCTGCAGGGTTTAAAAAAGGTACTCAGTATATGGATAAAATAAAAGGCAATGTTTTTAAAGCGGGTAATATTGATTTTAAATGGTCAAGCATGAGTGAATATTTTGATTATTTAGAGCATAAGAAAATCATAGCAAATATAGCTATGATGGTAGGACATGGAACTACCAGGACATCGGTAAGGGGGTATGATGCTGATGCTATGCAGCCTAAAGAAATGGATGAAATACTATATTTGTTAGATGAGGCTATGGAACAGGGGGCAGCAGGGGTGTCTTTTGGGTTGCAGTATGAGCCGGGGATTTTTGCCAGCCAGGATGAAATATTGCAGATCGCTGGATTGGTGAAAAGAAGAAATAAAATCATTACTGTTCATGCCCGGGCATTATCTGCGTTATCAGGTACTTACCCTATAAGACCTTTTGGGACTCCTCACAATATTATTGCACTTCAAGAATTATTAAACATTGCGAGAAAGACAGGGGTTCGGCTCCAGTTTTCACATTTGATATTTGTGGGAGAGAAGACATGGAAAACATATGAAAGATGTTTTAAGATGATAGAGGATGCCATTGATGATGGTGTTGATATTATGTTTGATACATATGCCTATAGTTGCGGAGCATCCATCATTACAGTGATTTTACCGGAATGGTTTATGGCTAAAGTGCCGGAAGTTTATGATGATAGTAAAGCACTTAAGAAACTCCGTTTTGAAATCTCTTTGATAGAAAAGTTTTTAGGGTTTGGTTTTAAAGATATACAGATAACTTATGCTAATCATCCAAAACTTAATAACTACAATGGCAGGTTTATACACGATATTGCAGAAGAGAGAGGATTAACACCGATAGAGAATTATTTGGATTTTGTGAAAAAGAGTGGGGGGGAAGCGAGGGTATTGCAGTATAGATATAGCAATCAACAGATTGTGGAAGCGTTGATGAGGCATCCGGCATCCCTTTTTATGACTGATGCATGGATAGAAACCACAGGAGTACAAAATCCAAGTTGCTTCGGATGTTATCCACGGTTTTTGCAATTGGCAAGGGAAAAATCAATTTTATCTTTGGAGGAGTCTGTACATAAGATGACAGGTGCATCTGCAGATAGGGTAGGTATAAAGGATAGAGGAAGATTAAAAAAGGGATGGGCAGCAGATGTAACTGTATTTGATTGGCATAGTATAAAGGATAATACTAGTGTCAACCAAACAGATAAAGCCCCTGATGGGATAGAACATGTTTTTATAAATGGGGTCCATGTTTTAAAGGAGGGAAAGATGACTAACAATAAGGCGGGAAAAGTAATTAAGATCGTGTAGGTCATAAAGAGTATTATGATAACAATAAGAGGAGCTTTGCTTGATTTAAAATGCTGGACGTTGTATTATAAAATTGTAGTGGATTACAAAAATTGATATGAGTATAATTTGACTTTTAATTAAAAGGAGGCTGTCATGAGCAATACAGAATTATCCCGCCGTGAGCGCAAAAAGATTGAAAGCAGGGCAAGGATTTTAAAAGCAGCCAGGGCGCTTTTCCAGCATAAAGGTTATGATAACACTTCAATAGAGGAGATTGCCGAAAAGGCAGATGTATCAAAAAGTACATTTTTTAATTATTTTGCTACAAAAGAGAGTTTATTAGAGGGTATTGCAGCTGATGAAGTTGAGGAGATAGAACATTTGATAGAAGCAGATCTGGTAGGGGTAAAAAGTCCGGTGGAAAAGATACGCATTGCCTTAAAGCACTTTGCAATGGATAGTACCTCATTTTTACGTCTTACCCGTAAAGTAATCTGGGCCACCGTATTCAAGGATGAGGGATATCCTCTTCCTATAAAAGAGATAGAAAATATCTTGCTGGGACTGATAAGAGAAGCACAAAAGCAGGGAGAGATATTAGAAGAACTGGATCCCGGGGATGTGGCTAAAGCTCTACTAGGTATGTATTTTGCCGCATTTTTTAAATGGATAAAGGAAGAAAGAATTTCAATACCTACGTCGGAGGTTGAATTTGAATCATTTTTAAACATGATATTTGCAGGCATAGCCGGACCAAACTATAAAACTGGGGATTGATTTAAAATATTAAACAAACCAAAGGCCATTTTTTGAAAAATATAAAAAGTAGAAACGAGTCGATTCTTGTATATGTATTAAAGCCGATTCCTAAAGAAGATTATTGCGGTTTTTGTGAAGTAGCTACAAATATTATTGATGAAATATGTGAGGCGAAAAATAAAAAGGTATTAAATAAATCAATTTCCTAAGACAATTATTAATATATTAGAATGTATTTTAAATTATGGTAATGTCGTCGATCCTCAGTAAGGTAAAAACCTTTGGAGATCGACGACATTTCTTATTATATCGTTAAACCTTTTATAATAAGGGGTATGGAGGGTAAACTAGTAAAGATTTGATAAATAAAGATAAAATATTATATTTTGACATAAAAGGAAGAATGGAGTATTATCAATATATACGGTGAGTTATTAGACTACCTATAAGGAATTGAAACTTTATGATGTTGAACAGAAACGTGTTGCCAAAGCCCTGTTATTAGACTACCTATAAGGAATTGAAACTACATGTTCTCAACTGTAAGTTTTTTAAATTCTTTGTCGTTATTAGACTACCTATAAGGAATTGATACTAAATAACAATAGCGGTACTGATATCAGTACCGCTATTGTTATGTGTGCCCTGCATGGGAATGGGCAAATACAAGAAAAAGCTAATGGTATATAGCCAATAGCTGGATTTTTGTTACAATCTCCTACC
>JAQVDB010000072.1:6584-8928 GCA_028698525.1 Clostridia bacterium | reverse complement strand
ATAAAAAGTCTATCATATTAATTTGTTTTGTTTTTTTATATTTTATGGTAAACTAATGTTTATACCATAATCATAATTATGAGAAAGGGGACCTATATGAAAAATAGAAAAACAAATTTAATTATATTATTTGCAGTAATAATAATTATTATATTCACTTTTATCAATGGCTATAATAATTTAGTAACTTTAAGTGAAGATGTAGACAACAAATTAAGTGACATTGAGACTCAGCTTCAACGCCGTAATGATTTGATTCCTAATCTTGTGGAAACAGTAAAAGGATTTGCGGCTCATGAAGAAGAAGTGCTTAAAAATGTATCAGATGCTCGTGCTAAATTGGCAGGTGCTTCTAACGCACAAGAGTTAATCCAAGGAGATGCTGAACTATCCAGTGCTTTATCGAGATTGTTGGTAGTTGTAGAAAACTATCCTGAATTGAAAGCAGATGCTAATTTTAGACAATTATCCGATGAACTGGCAGGCACAGAAAATCGCATAGCTGTAGCAAGACAAGACTACAATAATATTTCTAAAAAATATAATAGTTCCATAAGACGATTTCCTTCGAATATAATAGCAGGTATATTCGGGTTTGAAAAAGTGGAATATTTTAAAGCGGACGAAGGGGCTAAAGATGCTCCCGAAGTAGACTTTAGCGAATGAGATACAAAAGAGGTATTCATATAATGAAAAATAAACTTTTTTCCCTAGTTATCTTGTTGTTGCTAGTACTAACACCGATGACCGCTTTGGCAAATCCGGAAGATACACCTCAACCTACCGATGATTTTTACGTAAATGACTATGCAGGCGTATTGGATGAGGAAACAAAACAATATATTATGACACAAAATTTAAAATTAAATCAGCTTACAGGGGCTCAAATAGTAGTACTCACAGTAGATACCTTGAACGATCAACCTCTAGAAAATTATTCTCTTAATATACTGAGGGAATGGGGGATAGGGGATAAAGAGAAAAACAACGGAGTATTGATACTCCTTTCAGTAAACGATGGTTTATCTCGAATTGAAGTAGGGTACGGATTAGAGGGGGCTCTCCCTGACGGAAAGACAGGAAGGATTCAAGATGATTACATGTTGCCCTATTATAAACAAGGAAACTTCTCCAAAGGGATATTGGAAGGATACAAAGTCCTACTGCTGGAGGTTTATGAGGAATATAGCATTGAACCCGAAGATATGCAGGATATAGACCCGCAAACATATCCTTCAGTAGAATCTGACAACGGCAAAATTGCTCTCATCATATTGTTATTGTTCTTATTTTTTGACGGAATTTTTTTTAAGGGAAGAATTTTGCGATTTATATTTTACGTACTGCTATTCAATAGAGGAGGCCCGAGAGGCGGCGGCTGGGGTGGAGGCTCCGGCGGTGGCTTCGGAGGTGGAGGCGGCTTTGGCGGGGGTGGCGGCTCCGGCGGCGGTGGCGGCAGCTCCCGAAGCTGGTAAAAATATGCCACGGGGACGTTTCGCTTGTCACAAACCTCTCGCTTCATTCCCTACTAACAATAAAAAAGAGAGAAGTTAAAAATAAACTTCTCTCTTTCAAAAGTTTTAAAGGGACGGTTACTTTTTAATCCATTATATTCCAACTACTTTGTTTCTACTCAATCCCGTTATTCCTATTATTTGTCTATTAGTTAGCCCTTTTGCTTTCAACCTTTTTACTAATAAAATCCTTTCTTCAGAATTTATTTTTTCAATGGTTTGTATTCCTAATAATTTCATTTCTTTATCTATTATTTCTTTTGCCTCCTGATCTGTTCTTCTAACCCTATCTATAGTTAAATTGATAGCTTCTATATCTTCCTTTTTCAATTCTTCGATAAAGTATTTTTTCGCTTTTATCTGATCATCACTAAAAAGGCTTAACAAAAAACCTGTATCAGTTAATGTTTTATTATTTATATATTCGTGATAACTACTCCAAATATAACCTTCTGCTTCCTTTGCTATATTAGCCTTAACTGGATTATTTAATATATATTTTGCTACCGAAATTAAATAAGCTTCTGTTTCTACGCATTCACTTTTGAATCTGTCTTGAAACAAATGTCCTACTCTTTGATGTCTATTGTTAAACCAAATCGCATATTTACCACATATCTTCTTCATTATGTTGCTGATAGAGATATCTTTTTCTTTTATTAAAAAATGTGCATGGTTGTCCATCAAACAGTAGGCGTATAATTCAAATTTTGTTTCTTCCTTTGTTTTTGCTATGATTTCTATGAATTTATTCTTATCGACTTTATCATTAAATATCGTTGCTCTGTTGATGCCTCTTATCATTATATGGTATATCCCCGTTGAGCTTA
>JAQVDB010000072.1:0-6484 GCA_028698525.1 Clostridia bacterium | reverse complement strand
ATAACACTAGAAAAGAATTTATACCATATTTTAGTACAAAAAAGGCACCGTCCCTATCATTTTGCTATCATTCTGGTTACCTCTTGTGCATTGTAAGAACTTCTCACCAAGGGTGCCGATGCAACAAATCTAAATCCCAGATCCATTCCAATTTTCTTATATCTTTCAAATTGGTCTGGATGAATATATTCAATAACAGGATGATGTTTCTTGGAAGGTGCCAGATATTGACCGATGGTTAACATATCACAATCTACTTCTAGCAAATCATTCATAAGTTCCACTACTTCATCTTCCCTTTCTCCAAGTCCTAACATGATTCCGGATTTGGTTAAAATGTTCTTATCCATTATTTTTACATTTTCAATTAATTTTAATGATCTTTTATATATAGCCATTGGTCTAACTGTTGAATAAAGCCTAGGTATAGTTTCTACATTATGATTTATTACCTCCGGTTTAGCATCTACTACCTTTTTTAGTGCTGATTCATCTCCTTTGAAGTCTGGTATAAGAACCTCAACGATTGTATCTTTATTCATTTCTTTTATGCTTTTTATTACCTGAACAAAATGACCTGCACCACCGTCATCTAAATCATCCCTAGTGACAGATGTTATTACTACATATTTTAGCCCTAGCTCTTTAACAGCGTTAGCAACATTAATGGGTTCTTCTTCATCAACAATCTCGGGTTTCCCCTTTGTTATATTACAAAATCTACAATTTCTAGTACATTTACTACCTAAAATCATAAAAGTAGCAGTTTTTTTACTAAAGCATTCCATTAAATTGGGACAATTAGCTTCTTGACACACTGTATGTAGAGAAAGCCTATTTAATAGTCCTCTCACAGTGTCCGTTTGCGCACCACTACAATATTTCACTTTTAGCCAATCTGGCTTTCCATTTTGCATAAAATATTCCTCCAATATAATAATTGCAATTTTGTTATTTGCTAATACATTGTTATTATAATATATATTCTATTTTATTTGCTATTAAAAAATTTTTGTTAGTTTTGGATCCTGAAACAAATCTCCATATGTACATCCTCTACATGTTTTGTATCAGGATATAACCATTTATCCAAATCTTATATTATATTTTTGATAAAGAAAAAGGCACTGATCCTTCAGTGCCTTAGTTTTAGGAAATATTCTATATAATTAATAACTTTATTAATACTTTTTCCTTGTTTATACAAGTAATATATTTTGTAAAATATCAGTATCAATATCTTACTTTAATCCATATTATTGTCCTTTTCTACCCGTATAAATAAATATAGCATCTCTCAAAAATTTCGCTGTACCTGGTTGATTTACATTATAATAAGCTGTAAATCTTTCATCTTCAACATACATTTGGGCAAGGCCGGCATGAGCTTCTCTGCTATATTGAGGCCAATAATAAGTTAACCATTGTCTATGGAGGTCAGCTGCTCTTTGCGCTAATTCACTGGCTGGATCCCCGGTTTTAAAAGCCTTATCCAACGTTTCTTTTAACTGCTTTTCTAGTTTTGTCATCTTAACATAATTCTCTTGTGTCATTTTTTTAAGTTTTTGGTTGGATTTGTCGATGATATTATTTCCATATTTTTCTCGAATCTCTTTGCCGTAATCCTTCTCATTATCATTGATTATTTTCTCTTTAAATCCTTCAAATTTCTCTTCATCCATCATTTTTACTCCTCCTTCTATCGAAGCTATAGTTTTATCTACATTAGCGATCAATAAGTCCAATTGTTTTCTTTTTTCAATAAGCTTTTTT
Organism: Clostridia bacterium; assembly: GCA_028698525.1. Taxonomy (NCBI): domain Bacteria; kingdom Bacillati; phylum Bacillota; class Clostridia; species Clostridia bacterium. The sequence continues at coordinate 4,711 of JAQVDB010000072.1, read as the reverse complement.
CTATGTTCTTTTAATGATTTTGTTCTATCAAACCAGGGTGCTGTTACAATCTCCTTTATCCTGTCTAGACTTACACCTAATTCCCTATAGAATAATATTTGCTGTAATCGATCTACTTCCTTCTCGCCATAGATCCGATATCCTGACGAATTTATTCTTGCCGGTTTGAGAAGATCAATTTGGTCATAATACCTTATGGTCCTAGTGCTAACACCTGCCATTTGCCCTAGCTTTTTCACTGTGTATTCCATCAGACCATCCCCTCCTGATAACATTACTATATACGTTTACGTAACGTCAATGTCAATAGTTTTCAATAAATAAAGGCTACAACATTTTCATATTCTTTACGAATTTGGCATGTAATTTTCCCAATACCCAACTCCACATCTTCAAAACTAACTATAGGCATAATTCCAAGCAATGAATTGGTTATAAAAATCTCATCAAAATCCTTAACCATATCCGGATAAATTATAGTTTCCGTTACATCATACGTTTTGATGATATATCTTCTTACTATACCATTTATCATCCCACATTTTAAATTAGGCGTATATATATCATCCTCTTTTACAAAAAATATATTGCTTGTTGCCCCTTCTGTTATCTCTCCTTTTGTATTCAAAAATACTGGTTCGTCATATTCTATTTCTTTTGCTTTTCTTTTTTCTGATATATTATCTGCATAGTTCAAAGATTTAATATACGTAAAAGGTGATGTTTCATTTCTCACTATATCGCTTATCCTAATCGACATGCCCTTTTTATAATCATCTTCTTTGTACTGATTATCTCTTAATGTAATTAGTACATTCTTCTCTGATACCATTATCTTTAGAGCCTTATTTTTTACCTTGTTTTGTGAAATATATTTTAATATATCAAGCTCTTTTATAAAATTATTAATTTTTAATAATTTTAATGTACTGTTTAATCGTTCTAAATGTTCATTTAAAAACACAGCCTGTCCATTTTTTATTAATATTGTTTCAAATGCTCCTAATCCAAACATAAATCCTTCGTCTAATATTATATTATCTCCCTTCACACAAATCGCCTCTTTTTATAATCTTTACTTCAATGCCTCTAACAATGCCTTAGCCTTTTGCAAAGTTTCTTCATACTCAAACTCTAATTCAGATTCACAAGTTATTCCACCGCCTGCACCAATATAATAATAACCATCTTTATATACTGCAGTACGGATTGCTATATTAAAATCAAAGTTGCCATCTAAAGAAATGTAGCCTATTGAACCTGTGTAAAGTCCGCGTACTCCATGTTCTAACTCATCAATTATTTCCATTGCTCTATGCTTTGGTGCTCCAGTAATTGAACCACCCGGAAAACTTGCCCTTATTACATCTATTACTGTATAACTTTGTCTTATCTTACCACTTATATCTGAAACCAGATGATACACAGTAGCATATGATTCTACATTAAACAATTGATTTACAACAACACTATGCTCTTCACAAACTTTGTTTAAATCATTTCTCTCTAAATCTACAATCATTAATAGCTCACTTTTATCTTTATTTGAATCCTCTAATTCTTTTTTAAGCTGTTCGTCTTCTTTCTTAGTCTCTCCCCTTTTTCTAGTCCCTTTTATAGGTCTTGTATGAATTATGCCATCCTTCATAAACATAAATCTTTCAGGAGATGCACTGACTATTTGAAAGCTGCCATAGTTAAAATATCCACCAAATGTAGAAGGATTATCTTTTCTTAACTTGGTAAAAAATTGATATGGTGTATTATTGCTTATCACTTTAAATTTCTGTGTCATATTAGCTATGTAAATATCCCCTTCAATCATGTAATCTTTCATTTTCTTAATAGTATTCATATATTCATTTTTTTCAAAATTAGGCTTGACTTCTATCTCTCCATGGCTTTTTATATTATCTTCTTCTGCAAATAGAAAACTATCTATCTTTTCTTCTAATTGTTTTATTGATTTTTCTGCGTGTTCTGTCTTACCATTCGCAATTAGATAAACCTTTTTCTCTTTTAAATCCTCTATTATGAAATTATCATAAAAATTCCATATACATTCAGGTATATTATCAGTGTCATCATGCCTAGTTGATATCTTTTCTATACTCCTTCCATAATCATAAGAAAAATACCCTATTCCTCCCTTCACTATTGGAAGGCTGGATAAATTCTCTTCCATCTCATTTAAAATGTATTCTTCAAGATATTCCTCAAAGTTATTTTTGCTTTCAACCCCATTTATAAAAAAATGTCCATCTTTTAATATTAATGTAAGATATTCATTAATACCTATTATTGAATACCTGCCTATTTCATTTTCAAGAGAAGAATCAAGAAATACCGCATTTTTTTCTTTATAAAACAGTTTGAATATATGACTAATCGGTTTATAATTCCCCAGTTCTTTAATTACTGTATTCATCTTGACAACCACCATTCTTCACATAATGTAACATAATTCTTTAAAAGTTCATGACCGTATTCCGTAAGTACTGCCTCTGGATTAAACTGAACTCCATAAACTACATTCACTTGATCACTTACTGCCATAATGACACCATCTTCTGATACTGCATCAATAGTTAGATTAGATGGTATTGTTTTTTCATCAATAACTAGCGAATGATATCTTGTAACTTTATATCTTTTTGGAAGATTTCGGAACAAATTTTTACCGGTATTAACCACATCAGTAACTTTACCGTGCATAGGTTTATCACCTTTTTCAATATTTGCACCATACTCATATCCTATTATATGGTGTCCTAAACAAACTCCAAAAACCGGTATCTCGCCTTTAAATCTTCTAACTATCTCACCTGATATTCCGCAATTTTTAGGACTTTTAGAACCGGATGATATAATTATTCCTTTTAACTCCTTCATATTCTCTATCTCTTTAATAGTTATCTCATCATTCTTAACTACTTTTATTGCTTCTCCTAACTCGTTTAAATATGCCACTAAATTGTATACAAATGAATCATAATTATCAATCATCAAATACATCTTTATACCTCACTTTCTTAAATTAATTATCCAGATGTACATTATGTCATCCTAGAAATATTTCCCAATCATATTTGATAAACAAAAATAAAAGACTGCCATAATAAAGACTTAGATATATTCTAAGTCTTTGTCTGGCAGTCTTCTTTTCATCCAAATAATGATAAATATTCAACTACAGATTGAAAAGGCACACCCTTTTAATGTTTGATAATTTTTATATATTTTATATTTTAAATATTAAATTCCTTTATCTTCATCTATATTAACATAAAAAATAGTATTTTTTCAAGTGATAAATGTGTTAAGATAGCGTCAATTGAAAGATATGTAGTCAAACGCAAATAAATATGTTATTATTAGGCAAGAGGAGGAATACTTATGGGAATTAAGATTATTACCGACAGTTGCTGTGACCTTCCACAGGAAATTTTGAAAAAGTACAATATAGGAGTTGTACCCCTTGAAGTCCGATTTGATGATAAAAGCTTTCTGGATGGAGTTAATTTAACCAATAAGGAATTCTATAACATGATGAAAGAACATAAAGAGTTACCCAAAACGGCAAGTCCATCCCCCCAGCAATTTATTAGGGAATTTGAAAAGACTGAAAATGATATATTAGTTGTTACAATATCTTCAGGTCTTAGTAGTACATATAACAATGCATTGATTGCAAAAGAAATTTATAAGAAAGATAATAAATATAAGAAAATTCACGTTATAGACTCACTGAGCGCTTCCGTTGGAGAGGGTCTTATAGTCCTTAAGGCTGCACATATGGCATTAAAAGGTATGAATATAGATGAGCTGGCAAATCAGTTAAGAAAGTGTGCCAAAGAAGGACAAGTATTTTTCCTGCTTGATACCCTTGAAAATATTATCAAAGGTGGAAGAATAGGAAAGGTAGCGGGTCATATAGCCAAACTTTTATCAATAAAATTGATTATGAAATCAGATGGTAATGGTGTTGTAGCTCTTGCCGAAAAGGCAAGAGGTTCTAATAGGGCTTTTAAAAGACTGGCTGACATTATAGGAGAAAATGCTACAAATTTTAAAGATAAGATATTTGCAATAGCCCACGCAAACTGTTACACTAAAGCCTTGGAATATAAAGCCATGATTGAGGAAAAATATAAATTCAAACATATTATTATATCGACTATTGGTCCTACTATAGGCACTTATTCAGGTGAAGGCGGCATACTCGTGTCCTTCATTTGAGTGTGGATAGAATTGAATAACAAGAATAGCATTTCCTTTTGAAACCCACGACAGTTTCAACATAACTCGAGAGGACAGGATTGATGTCATTGAACGATATCAGGACCCTTGAACATACGGTGTTGAAACCATTGGGGCTCTCGAATCCGTAACGTGTACCCCGCTGCTTCCAATGCCGGGACATAGGACTGCTCATCGGAAGGGTCCTTCACAACCAGCAGCATATCTATGACTGGTTTGGCACAGTCCTGGCACTGGGGTTAAGCCCACGTGATCCAGCTGTATTACCTTGTTTCCCAGTACTGAATGAACCCGGTTAGCTTCTCGTTCAAATAGTTCAGGCCAATGCGGGTCATACTCAGCGAGAGCGATGAAGGGATTGTAACACTAAAGAAAACTATCGGTAGGTTATCACGCAACCTAAACAGGTTTACTGAGAATGATACTGTTATTGTTAAGTATAATTAAGGGA
>JAQVDB010000071.1 GCA_028698525.1 Clostridia bacterium | reverse complement strand
AAATCTCGTTACCGGTAACATAAATACAAATAAATTTCACTTCATATCTGATGTCTTATATTTAATTGATATTGCAAAACCAAAATAATCACTGCTAGATCAATAAAACAGAACGTTTAACTGATTTGAAATTCTTTTGAAAAACAAATATAAAAAGAAAAGTACGTTGTTAGATATTGTAAGCGGTATCGAAATAATCCACTTATCTCTATTATCTTAATATAAGGTTTCTACATCAAGGCCGAAAATCCTCCTTATATAGTCATCTTTTCAAAAAAGTTTTTTAAATACTAACACCATATAATTGTTTCAAATAATAAAACCTTTTCTTGTACTGCTGAAACAATGCTTTGTACTCTTGGGCTTGTTCTTTAATGGGCAGTATCTCTCTTTCATCTTTTACCATGGCTTGATATGCTTTTTGGGCATCTTCAAACATTCCTATTCCTAATCCGGCTAGCATAGCTGCTCCTACACAGGCAGCATCGGAGATTTCCGGAATGATGATGGGTACTCCTGTTATGTTGGCAATTATTTGGGTCCATAGTTTGCTATTGGTAGCCCCTCCCAGCATTTTAAGTTTGTTAATGGTTACGTCTTTTTCTTTTAACGCTTCAAGTATCCAGTTTGCTTCGAAGGCTACTCCTTCCATTATTGCCCTGGCGATATGGTATCTATCATGGCTTAAATCCAAACCTAATATTGTAGCCCTGTTATCCGAAGACCATGTAGGGCATCCTGAACCTAAAAAATGAGGATAAAACATCAAGCCATCGGCACCTATGCCTTTTTGACCTGCTTTTTTGTTTATGTTCTGATAACTTTCCAGTTGGTCTCCATCATCCTGTTTTATCAAGTTAGCTATGTTTTTTCTGAACCATTCCATGGATATTCCTCCGGTTCCTACCGTTGACATAGCACCATATTTATCTTTTACTACATGGTAACCTGGAGAAAAGTAAGCTTTCGTATCAAATAACAGTTGGTCAAATATTCCTATAACAGCCCAAGCAGTGCCTGTGGCCAACAGAACATCACCTTTGTTTACGGCACCTGCTCCTAGTGCTACGCAATATTGATCATGTCCACCGCTTATCACTTTAACATTTGCGGGCAATCCTAGTTGTTCTGCTGCTGCTTTAGTCAGGTTACCTATTATTTCTCCAGAGCTGTTAAGGTCTGCCAGTTCTGTCTGGTCTATTTCTATTTCCTCTAGTATTTCTTTGTTCCATTCCCGTTTCTCTAAGTCTGCAAGATGTGTAATGCCAGCATTGGTTAGGTCTATAACGTATTCCCCGGTAAGCTTATAGTTGATGAAATCGATAGTAGATAAAAATTTATGGGTGTTTTTGAAAATCTCCGGCTGATTGTCTTTGACCCATTTGATTTGGGCTAAATTCAAGCCGCTGGACAATCTCCAGCCTGTTTTTTTGTAAAAGTAATCTTTGGGTTTGCCCTTTCTTAGGTCTTTCCCTTGTTGGACTGCTCTTTTATCCATCCATACTATAGCCCTTCTCAAAGGGTTGCAGTTTTGGTCTACTGGGACCATGCTGCCGCCTTGGGAAGATAACGAGATGGCTTTTATTCTGTCTTTGTTTTCTACTTTATACATACATTCTCTGACAGTATATACTACTGCATCCCACCAGTCTTGGGCATCTTGTTCAACGTAATTTAGTTCTTCGCTGTATGTATCATACCCTTTGTAGGAAGAAGAAATGATATTCCCTTGTTCATTTATTATCATGGTCTTGGTTCCAGTAGTGCCCACATCTATCCCTATCAATAATTGCATATCCTATCCCCCCTTCCTTTTATAGGTTTTAATATTTTTGTTTGCTACTATTAATATATTGTTGATTTATAAAAATACACCTCTATATTGCTAACGTCTATTTTTTTAACTTTTCATAAAGCATGGCAGCTATTGATATATCCAAGCAGCCCATTCCTACAATGCTCATTACTATTCTTTCCTTGTTATCCTCTCTTCCTTTTATCTTTCCGCTCATTATCTGTGTTATCTCCCCATGAACATTCTCTTTGGCTAATTTTCCGCTTTCGAATAATTTTACAAATTCTCCTCTGTGATAATGCTGTCCTAATTGGTCTACCACTATTTTGTCACAACCAAGCACTAATTTTTCATCTAGTTCTTGAAATGAACCTATTGTTGAAACAAGAGCTCCCTCTTTAACCCATTCGTTTTTTACCAAGGGTGCATCCGCTGTGGTGGCTGTCACTATGATATCCGAGTCTCTAACTCCCTTTTCATTTTCCGTGAAAGTTTTTATTGGAGTAGTTGTGATTTGCTTTAATTTTTCTGCAAAATCCTTCATGTTTTGTTGGTTTAAGTCACATAATCTTATTTCATCAAACTCAAAAGTCTCTAATAAACATTCTAGAGTAGAGAATCCCTGGACGCCACAGCCTATAATTGTAACTATTTTAGGCTGTTCTACAGCTAAATATTTTGCCGCTACCGCTGTTTGAGCACCGGTTCTTATATCTGAAATCCAGTCCCCGAATAATAGTGCCCGCATAAGACCTGTTTGAGGATCATTGATTAATATTTTAGCTTTAATATAGGGTAATCCTTTTTTAGGATTGTTTATGAATCCCCCTACCCACTTTATACCTACCGTATCACAGGGCTCTATATAAGCTGGCATTGAATTCATCCAATTTGGTACATTCAAACCACTCATATCAAGGGTTAATTTGGATGGCATTATTATTTTGCCCTGAGCATACCATTTATAGGTTTCCTCTATTCTGTCTATTACTTCTTTTACTGATAAATTTTCCTTAATCAAATCTTCGTTTAGAACCATTATTTCCTCTTTCATTTTTAGTCCCCCTATAAATTTACAAATTCTAAATTATTTGATAAAAAATTATAAATTATATTTTTTTACAGCATCTTCAGGGCTTAAACCTGATTTTACCACTTCACACAATGCCTTTTGGTATGCTTGAGGGTCAGGTCGTTGTATTGCGTTCCTGCCAAATACTACTCCTTTGGCTCCTTTTTCTATCTCTTCTTTAGCTAATATCAAGGAATCGATGGGGTCAGGTGTGGTGTGACCTCCTAGGCCGAATACAGGTATTGGACAGCCTTCTATCACTTCTTCAAATTTGTATGTGTAGAAGGTTTTTATCATGTCTGCTCCTAGTTCTGCCAATATTCTAGTTCCTCTTAACACTGCATCGTGCATTTCTTCTTTGCTCAGGTTGTCGCTATCATTGGGGAAGCATTCGCCTATTACAGGTATGCCTAGCTGTCTACACTCTGAGGCCATTTTTGCAAACAGTTCTACATTTTCTACGTCTGTTCTCTCGCTGCCAGTCTTGGTGGTTAGGGATATCAATGCTATCTCTGCACCTAAGGCTACTGCGTCTTGGGGTGAGAAGGCTTTTACGGTGTATGCTTTCTCATAGCCCCATTCAAAGCAGAATACTGTGCTCCAGTTCAGGCGCACTATAGGGATGGGTGCTCCTTTGTAGTCGAAGGCGTGTTTGCAGTTTTTGAGCATGCCTGGGCTTAAGAGTATTCCATCTACAGCAGGGTCTATCTTTTTTATTGTTTCAGGCAGGTCTTCCATTTCAGGAATAGGACCATCCATATACCCATGGTCTACAGCTATTATAACTGCATTTTCACCTTTGGACAGTAGTTTTTCCATTCTTATATCTCTTCCTGACATTGACATATCCATCTCTCCTTTTTGATTTTTTGAATTTTGGTTTGATTTAGATTTATTAATTTATTTAAATAACAGCAATGATGGAAAATATACTACCTAGTTTTTCTTGCTGTCAAACAAATCGTCCCTTGCATTCCCCGTACCCGGTTACGGAAAATGCAAAAAATTATTGTCATTTAATATAATAAGGATTCAATATGTTTTCCTGTCTTTTCATGTTTCCCTGCATTATAATATCTAATCTTGTATACATACGTTTATAGTCAGGCAATTGATTATCAATTAAAAAATTATACAAAAGTTTTATAGAAAAATAGCCTTGGGCAAAGGGATCCTGACTTATAGTGGCCTGTATAATGTCTTTTTCTATCAGCTCTTCGACTCCCTCCCATATCTCATGCCCTATTAATACTACATCTTTCAGCTTTGAACTACTCTTTACTATATTACCTATTTGATATAATGATGCTCCATCCACGTCATATATACCTGATAAATCCGGTATACTTTCCAGTATGTTTTTGATGATTTTAATGTTATGGGATTGGCTTTTTATAAAATCATAATTATAGTTAGCTACAATATCAATATCAGGATATTCATCATTTATAACTTTTGCAAAGCCTTTTGATCTTTCTTCATAAGTTAAGGATTCTAACACACCGTTTATTACCACTACATTTCCTTTTCCCCTCAGGAATTTACCCATCAGCTCTCCTGCCACTTTTCCACTCTGAAATATATGAGGGCCTACATAGAATTTTCTAGCATCAACATCTATATCATCATTTATGGTAACTACAGTGATGCCTTTAGAATCCAAATCAATGATCTTCTCTTTTAATTTGCTGCTATTCAAAGGAACCATAACAATTGCATCGACCTTTTGCTCGACTAACTTATCTATAAGAATAATCATCTGTTCTGGACTTCTAAGCTCATCCATTTTATGGATAATCACTTGTATGCCAAAATCGTTTAGCTCTTCTTCAGCTTTTTTAATTCCTTTTTCTACCTCACCCCAATAAAAAGAGGGAATGCCTCTGAGCACAACTCCTATTTTTTTACTGTTCTTCAATGCAAGGGATCGTGCAACCTTATTAGGTCTATAATCCAATTTCTTTACAATATCCATAATGGTTTGTTTAGTTTCTTGATTTATATCCCCTTTATTGTTGATCGCTCTATATACCGTCGCTTTAGAAACCCCTGCTTTATCAGCAATATCCTGTAGTGTTAGTTTTTTTCCCATTTCGTTCTCCTAGTTATATTTTCCGTTACCGTTTTCGGTATGTTTAATATATTCTACATTTTTTTTAAAAATCCTTCTTTTTTTTATATTTTTTATTTTAGTTCTAATACACATAAAATAATAATAAATAAAAACCCGATAGCTTAACATCATTTATCCATTCTATACTCTTGGATAACCAATGACGCTAATCTACCGGATTAATAAACAATTTTTATTGAATTATAATAACTCACGGTTCCTGCCGATATTTTAAATACTTTAAAATATCGATGCTTCATTTATCAAATCTTTCAGCCTTTAATCCGGGAATATATTTACATGCCTCTTCCAGCACATCACCGCAATGGTCATAAATACAAGAACAGTGATGGATATAAGGCCCCTCCATCAGTTTCCTTTCCCAACTTGCCCAATCAGGTACCTCCATCCATGTATATATCTCCCTTGTCTTTGGTCCGGGTATTGTCCTGCCTTGCCCTATACCCAGTCTATATTCCCCTGTATCTCCATCAAAACGACAACATGTTAAAGGTCCATCTTTCAGCTTGAACTGCAAACTTGTAGGAGGTAAACCTTTTAAAATCCAAGGAGGCAATATTTGCACTTTGTCATATTGAGGATCCTTCAATGATAACGGAGCAGATGCATGCCATAATAGTATTCCATTATCATTCTCCGGATGACGCACTGTATATTCAGGGAAAAAGCTTGGCTCATCTACTGCTGCAGCTGCTTCTAACAATACAGAGCTTATTGCACCATGAATATCTGATTCTGCTGCTACAGGAACTTTTTCCTGAACCAACACATCCCCTAATCCATTACCTTCCCCTAGTTCTTCTGGTATAGAATCAAAACTTTTTATTGAAAAAACATCTATATTTTCATCTTCTTTTATCTTTAAAATTTCATCCCTCATAGCTAAACTATTTATCAATCCCTCATCATTTTTTAACATATCAGTTATTAACCATTTTTTTATATCAACCAGTTCTTCCTGGTATTTTGTTCTATCTTTTTTGGCGCGTTTTTTTGTGTTTGCAATAAATTCAAAAATATCTACTGGGAGTACCTGTATCCCAAATTTCTCAAGAAGCTCACTTTCATTATCTATCGTTGTCCAAAAAAAATCTACTCTAGTACCAATTTGGGCTATTTTCATATTGCGCATTGATTTTGCCACGTTTGCCGCCCTCAAAAATAATGAAACTCCATCTTTAAACTCGGCATCATCTATACTGCAATTCTCAATATAGGTAAAAGGGACATTTAATTTATAGAGTACCTTGCTGCTGGCAAACATACCACATAGAGAATCTCTCAATCTTGATCCATCTTGAAGAGGTGCTTCATCGCGAGGTCCCCATAATAGTACAGGCACCCCCAATAATTTTCCTATCATACCTGCTGCACCTTCGGTGCCAAAGTTGCAATGAGGAATAAATAATGCATCGATATTCTGTTGTTTAAAATATGACACTACTGGTTCTACATGTTTTTGATCTCTTACCATACCATCAGGTAATACTGTATCGATAGTACAATAATTCACATTCCATTCATCCAATTTTTTAAATATAGCCTTCTTCTGACGTACTGCATCCTCATGGGAAAAAACAAATTTTCCGATAGGGCAAACTCCTAAATTTATACTCTTTTTCATTTCCATATTTCATTCTCCTTATAATAAAATAATTCATAATCCCTTTATAGCCTCATTTAATCTCGCCTGTAGTTTCTCTTATTATAAGTTGAGGCTGTAAAACCACATGTTGTATTGCACTGTTCTTCTTGCCTATTTTATCCAACAAAATCCTGGTAGCAATTTCCCCCATCTCATTGAGGGGTTGGGAAATTGTAGTAAGAGGTCTATATAAATAAGAAGAAACATTTATATTATCCAATCCAATTATTGATATATCTCCAGGAATTTTTAAGTTTCTTTCATATATTGCCTTCATGGCCCCAATGGCAACATTATCATAAGAGGCAAAAACTGCGGTAGGTAATTCCTCCAAGTCTAACAGCTCACTCATTCTCTCATACCCACCCTCTTCAAATCTTTCTTCTCCCAATCTTATTAAATCATCATGGACGGATATATTGTTTTTGTTAAGAGTATCGATATATGGCTTTAGCCTTAACTTGGACTGCATATCTCCTATATAAGCTATCCTCCTATGCCCTAATTTTATTAAATACTCAATAGCGATGGATACTCCCTTATAATCATCCGTCTTTATATAATCATAATGTTCAGTCATATTCTCCGTAGCTACTTGAATAACAGGTATATTATTATGTCTTTTAAATCTTACTAAAACCTCCTTTATGCTATCATCCTGGCTGGTAATGATTATTATTCCATCTACGTTTTTTTTAGCAAATAACTTTAGAAAATGGGCTTCATCTTCAGATTTAAAATTGGTCAATCCTATAATTATGGTATATCCATCTTTCTTAAGCTTATTTTCCATAGTATTAACTATTTCAGCGTAATAATTGCTATTGATCTCCGGACATATAACTCCTATAGTTTTAGTATCTTTGCATTTTGTCAATCGCTTTCTAGGAAAATAATTAAGTTGTTCTGCAATTTTCATAATACTTTGTTTCGTCTCTTCATTTATCTCCGGACTATCATTTAAAGCTCTGGATACTGTTGATACATTTACTTTTGCTATTTCTGCTATATCCTTTAACGTAGCACTCATAAAGTCAACTCCTATTAGTAATGTTTTCGGAAAGTTTCGATAATTGTTTTGAAATTCCTATTTGTATTCTACCTTTTCTTATCAATTTATTCTTTTTATTCAGATCAAAGCCTGAATCCCAAAATCTAATAAAGGTGCTACATAACGGCCTTCGAAACTTTCGTAATTATTTTATGCAAATTTCTATATGTTATATTCTACATATCTTTTAAAAATCCTTCTTTTTTATATTATTTTAATAATAATATAAAAAAGCAAATAGAACATATAATCTAATATGCCCTATTTGCTCAAATCTTTAATATTTCCTCTATGTCTCTCTATTAACTCTCTACGGCAAAATCCTCGTCATGAGAAACCTGATCAGTCATTTATTTTGTCTGGTTCAAAAGTTTAACAGCAGTATCTACCAACATATCTCCAGTCTCATGGGTGAGAAGAGATGTGTCTGTTTCATAACCGCCCTCCAAGTATGCCTCTTCGTTATATGCATAACCAGGCATGCATCCATTTGCCAGTTCAACAACAAATGTCTTTTCAAAGGGTGACTTTTCTTGGATAGCAAGACCAAAGTCTACAAATACTTCTCCCTGCAAACCTACTATTCTAGCATCCCCTATACCTAATACCTGCACTTCGGCAGGTGTCTCGTCCTCCAACAAATCTATCTTGTTGCCTTTATCCATAGCTAATGTATAGCCTAATAAATCTTCAGCACCTAAAACAACTAAATTTGCATTTTGAACTTCTATATAAGATCCGCCTGCTGCTTTTATCTTTTCATAATTTTCCTTTGCCTCTTTCACTGCCTTTTCAGCTTCTGGAACAGAAGGCAATTCCCTTATATGGATATCTACTTCAGTGGATTTTACAACAAGATCCACATCTGACGAAAGCTCCATGGATTCCAATACCTTATCAGCTTCAGCCCCTATAGTTCTACCAAACCTTTCAGCTTCTTCAAAAGTCTGTCCGTTCCTGAAATATCGTGTGCTCTGGTCTCCTGATGTGCCTTGAGCAAAAAGAAATACCATGCCAGGTTTTTTCTCTTCAAAATATTTTCGTATATAACCAGGATAATCAGCGGTAACAACTGTACTGTCAGCATGGATTAAAGTAGGATGTAGAGCATATTTAACCATACATGCCCTCCAATTGCCTTTATCGTCTTGTACTCCTATAGTCCAAACTTCAGGATCTGCAAGTCCTTCAGGGTCTCTACGATTTCCGCCTATTCCTTTCTCCTTACCGCAGACTCCCTTTTCTATTCCTATCTTTGCATCAAAAGTATTATTATAGGCTTCCAGTGCAATCTTTTCTATTTTATCATTCAGTCCTTTTACATATTCCTCGTCCACTGTCAATCCTGCTTCTAATGCATCTAAATCAAGTCTTCCTGATGCCCAAGGTCCAGAGTGGGTATGAGAACAAGAGATCATTATATTTTCCTTAGGAATACTGGTCTTCTGTGAAATTCTCTCTCTGCTCTCTTTGACATATTTTTTGGAATACATAAGTATATCCAGAGTAATAAGAAGTATTTCATTTTCTCCATTATTAAGATATATACAACCTGCGTATAAAGGATCGTGAACACCAGTATTGTGCCTCAGATAATGAGGATATCCAGCTAATTCAATACCTTCCTTAGGTGATATATCTACAGCTGCTGCTCCTGCTTTTAGTGATTTCTTCATAATAATCCTCCAATCATATTTTTGATTTATTTAATAATATTAATAATTAACAAATTTTGAATACCAATCTGGATATATTTAATACATTAATAAAACAATAACCTTATTTTCCTATACTCTTATACAATCAATATCCAGTATTTGGGCCAACTCTTCT
>JAQVDB010000070.1:1575-10137 GCA_028698525.1 Clostridia bacterium | reverse complement strand
GTAAAGGAACGAATAAAAGCTGCTGAACTGTTAGGCAGAAGGTATTCCTTATTTACAGATAAAGTGGACCTTGATGGCAATGTAGGGATACAGATAATAGATGATATAAGTAGTGATGCAGATGCAGAGGATTAGACTATCAGACTTAATAGCACCGTCTTTTTATCAAGTGCATGAGAGTTTAAAAGCAGAGCAATATACCCATTACTGGCTAAAAGGTGGTAGAGGATCCACTAAATCATCATTTGTAAGCATAGAAATTGTTTTGGGTATGATGCAAGATCCACAGGCTAACGCAGTTATCTTAAGGAAGGTTGGCAAATACTTAAAAGATAGTGTATATGAACAGCTTATATGGGTTATAGATAAACTAAAAGTATCGGAATATTGGCATGTAACTAAAAGCCCTTTGGAACTCACCTATATACCTACTGGTCAGAAAATTCTATTTAGAGGTGCAGATGAACCAAGAAAAATAAAGTCAACTAAATTTAGTATGGGATATGCAAAATATATTTGGTATGAGGAAGTTGACGAGTTCCACGGTATGGAGGAAATAAGAACTATAAATCAATCCCTAATGAGAGGAGGGGAAAGGTTTATAGTTTTTTATTCGTTTAACCCTCCACAATCAATCAGGAATTGGGTTAATAACGAATTACTGGACAATAGACCGGATAGATTAGTGCATCATAGTACATATTTAGACGTTCCACGGCATTGGCTAGGCAAACCGTTTTGTATAGAAGCGGAACACCTGAAAAAGGTTAATGAACGAGCTTATAACCATGAATACCTAGGAGAGGTTACTGGCACAGGTGGAGAAATATTCACTAATGTAATAATGAGAGAAATTACAGATGAAGAGATAGCAAGGTTTGACAGGATTAAAAGAGGTCTTGATTTTGGTTATGCAATTGATCCATTTGCCTATGGTGTTATGCATTATGACAAAACTAGAAGAAGGTTATATATATTCCATGAAATCTATAAAGTGGGGTTAAGCAACAGAAAAGCGGCTAAATTAATTAAACAGGAAAATATAAACAATGGCATTATAATAGCTGATAGTGCCGAACCTAAGTCTATAGCAGAATTAAAAGAGTATGGGTTAAGAGTTAGGGGGGCAAGGAAAGGTCCTGATAGCGTAGAATATGGGATTAAATTTTTACAGGACCTTGAAGAAATAATCATAGATGGAGAAAGATGCCCTAATGCAGCTAGGGAATTCCTTAACTATGAGCTAGAAAAAGACAAAGACGGAAACTTCAAAGCTGAATTCCCAGATAAGAATAATCACTTTATAGACTTAACTAGATATGCATTAGAAGATGATATGAGAAAAGGCGGACTATCAATACTAAAGTGAGGTGATAAATTGATAAACTTTAAAGATTTATTCAGGAACGATATAAACATAATGACTACAGAAGAGATCCTTTATAACGAAATAAAAGAATTTAACTCTAGTGATAAAAGAGCATGGATGGTCGAAGGCGACAAATATTATAAAGTTGAAAACGATATATACGATAGAAGAATTACAAGACAAACGGAGAATGGGGAAATCACCGATAGTTCCAAAGCTAATAATAAACTAGCCCATGGGTTTGTTAAAAACCTTGTTGATGAGAAGATAGGATATCTCTTAACAAAGGATTATACCTTGCAATGCGATAATGAAGAATATATCAAGAAAGTTAAAAATGTATTAGGTAAGTATTTTCAATACAGATTGACTAGGTTAGGATATGAAGCTTCTAATAAAGGAATAGCATGGCTCCAGGTATATATTGATGAAGAAGGCAACTTTGGAACAATGCTAATACCAAGTGAGCAGTGTGTACCGCTTTGGAGGGATAATACTCATACTGAACTAGATGGAATGGTCAGGTTCTATGTTCAAACTGTTTACGAAGGAAAAGAGAAAAAGAAAATTACTAGAGTAGAATATTATACAGAAAATGAAGTTTATTTCTATGTGATGGATGGAGAGCATCTAATACCTGATATAGAACAACATGAAGGTGGTCCTATACTTCACTACATGAAAGGAGAAGAAGGTAGGAGTTGGGGCAAGGTACCATTCATAGGTTTCAAAAATAATGCTACAGAATACCCGGATGTAAGGTTTATTAAATCGCTAGTAGATAGTTACGATAAGTCTAGATCCGATATAGATAATTTCATAGAAGAGACTAAAAATCTAATTTATGTATTAAAAGGCTATGGTGGAGAGAATCTAGCAGAGTTTATGAGTGATTTGAATTATTACAGAGCTATAAAAATTGATGATCCAGAGCATGGAGGGGTAGATACTCTTAATCCTACCATTGACATTCAGGCTGCAAAAGAACATTTCGAGCAACTCAAGAGGGATATCAACGAGTTTGGCCAAGGTGTACCTAAAGACTTAGACAAGTTTGGCAACAGTCCTTCTGGTATTTCATTAAAATTCTTATACAGTGGATTAGATTTAAAATGTAACCATCTAGAAGTGGAGTTCAAAAGAGCTTTTGAACAGTTACTCTATTTTGTAAATATCTATTTAGCTGAAGATGGACAAGGTAACTTTGAGAATGAAGAAGTAGAGCTTATATTCAATAGGGACATACAGATAAATGAAACAGAAGCAATAAACAACTGCATCAACTCTCAAGATGTGATAAGTCAAGAAACCATTGTCGCTAATCATCCATGGGTAAATGATGTTGAAGGAGAGCTAGAAAGATTAAAGAAAGAGAAAGAAGAAAAAGCAAAAATAGCAGCTAAAGCTTTTGGAACTGATAAGTTCACCAAAGTAGATGATGAAGATGACAACGAGGAGTAATAAGTATTGGTCCAACAGGGCAAAGGAGAGAATGAATTATTATCATAGGAATAGCGATGAAACTATAAAAAATATAGCAGATGCGTATGAGAAGGCCGTAGAAAACATAAATAAAGAAGTACAAAGAATGTTTATCAAATTTATAAGAGATGGTGAACTAACTACACAACAGGCAATAAAACTATTAAATAAAAAGGTAACTAATAAAGAATTAGACGAGATAAGAGAACTTATTAAAGATATAGATGATATTGATATTAAGCGATACCTTATGAGCAGGCTAAATGCTCCAGCTTATAAAGCACGTATGACCAGATTGGAAGCCTTAAAAGAACGAGTATATATAGAGTGTAAAAGGATAGCAGATGTTGAAACAAAAGCTAGTGAAAGGCAATATATAGATACAATCAATCAAGCTTACTATAGGAATATGTTTGATATTCAAAAAGGTCTAGAATTAGGCTTTGATTTTGCTGCAATATCTAATAAAACTATAGAGCAGATCCTTAAAAATCCTTGGAGTGGTAAACATTTTTCTAAAAGAATATGGAAGAACACAGACGTATTAGCTGAAAAGTTAACAGAAATAGTTACGAGTGGCCTTATGAGTGGTAAAAGTTATTATCAGATGGCTAATGAGCTTGAAGAATATACTGAATATGGCAAGTATGCAGCAATGAGATTAATAAGAACAGAGTCTACTTATATGGCCAATATGGCAGAAATGGAGAGTTACAGAGAGGCAGACATTGAGAAATATTTTTATGTAGCAACACTGGATTTAAGGACAAGTGAAATATGTAGGGAGCTAGACAGAAAGGTGTTTAATGTTAAAGATGCAGAGCCAGGAAGGAATCTCCCACCTATGCATCCAAATTGCAGATCAACTACAAGAGCTTATCTTGGTGCTGATACATTAAAGGGTATTCAAAGAAGAGCAAGAGATCCTGTTACCGGTAAAACATATCCAGTTCCAGCTGATATGGATTATAAAGCCTGGTATAAGAAATATGTAGTAGATAAATATGGCCAAGATCAGGCCAAATTAATGGAAAAAAAGATAAGGAATAAGGCAAGCGATAAGAAACAATATGAAAAATACAAAGAGGTTTTAGGTAAAGATTTAGGGGCGAAAACCTTTGATGAATTTCAAGATTTGAAGTATAATGATGTTAAGAAATGGGAAGATGTGAAAGGGTTATATAAGTATATAAAAAGCAATCCCGGCAGTGATAAAACCTATTACTTGGTAAATAAAGAAATAATCATACTAAAAGAAAAGGGAATAGTAAATAAGAATATTGGAACTGCCGTTAAGCCTGTTCCTGTAGATATTAACAGAATTGATTCTCATGCTCATAAGCAGATGATTGAAAGAGGAATAACGGTTGAACATGCGAAATCATATGTTAATAATGCAAAAGTTATGTTTATGCAAGCAAACAAGACAAAGCAGACATACTATGCCACTGATGGAGCTTCGGTAATTATAGTAGAAGGTGGAATATTAAAAACAGCTTTTCCTAGTAACTGGTATGATGATGGTGCTAATGCAATAATGGAGGTGCTAAGTAAACATGGAAAATGAGTATATGTGCCCGTTACTTAAAAAGATTATTGATGACGGTTACTGCTATGATATAACAAATGCAGCATACGGTATGATAAAAATGGAGGCACTCGATGATAAAATAGATAGAGAAACGGCTTTGAGATATTGTGATAACTGTAAGCATAATCAAATAAAGGATAAGTAAGAGCACTTACTGGATAAAACGGTAGGTGCTTTTATTATGCCTAAAGTGAGGTGAGGATATTGGCAACAAGTGTGCAGATAACAGCAATTATATGTGCAACTTTAATAATATTAGCATGGATGGGAAGGGATAAATAATAATCAAATATCGAAACAGGAAAGCAGGCCAAGACCAAATAAGGTCTTTTTTTATTGCTCTGGATTAGTATTCACGGAGCATAAATGTGAAGAACCTGAAACTGGCACTGACCAGTATAAAAAAGTATGAAAGGGGATTAATGATGGATTGGTTAAAAGAATTATTGAAAAAAGCAGGAGTAGAAGATGCAAAAGTTGATGAAATAGTAGGAAATATAAACAAAGAATTGCCCAAAAACTTTATCCCTAAAGATAAATATAACGAAGTATCAGAGGCTAAAAAACAGCTTGAGTCTGACATCAAAGAAAGGGACAAACAGTTAAAGGATTTGGGTGATAAAGCAAAAGGTAACGAGGAACTAGAAAAACAAATCAAGGAATTGCAGGAAACAAATAAAAAGGCAAAAAAAGAATATGAAGCAAAGATTAAAAATGTCACTTTGGACAACGCTATTAAGTTGGCCCTAAAGGACAGTAAGGCTAAATATGATGATCTGCTCATGAGTAAGTTCGACAGAGAAAAATTGAGTATTAAAGAAGATGGATCCATTGAAGGACTAGAAGAGCAAATGAAATCAATCAAAGAAAACTACAAAGACTTATTTGAACAACCGCTAAAAGGAAATCCTCCAAACAATACAGGAGGTTCTGATGATAGCAGTGGATTAGACCAGATAGCTAATACCATAAAAGAAAATTTAGGATTTTAAAAGAGGAGAGTGTTAAAAAATGACTAAACCTAATGTTTTAGAATATGCAAAAATATTTATGCAACAACTAGATAAGCAGGTAGTGGCTTTAGCAACATCTGGATGGATGGAAGCTAATGCAGGATTAGTTAAGTATAATGGAGGGAATGAGTGCAAGATACCTATTATAGATATGGATGCACTGGGGGACTATGACAGAACCAATGGGTTTGTTGATGGTGCAGTAAACTTGACATATCAAACCAAGACATTGACACAAGATAGGGGTCGAACATTCCAGCTTGATAGGATGGATGTTGATGAAACAAACTTTGTAGCAACGGCAGCTAATGTAATGGGAGAGTTTCAAAGGACTCATGTAATACCTGAAATTGATGCTTATAGGTATTCCAGCATAGCAACACAGGCCATAGAAAAAGATGCTGCAGTACATGGATATGATCCAACTGAGACGGATATATTGAAGAAGCTTAAAGAGGATGTTTATGCTATATATGATGTAGCAGGGGAAATACCACTAGTTATTACAATGAATATGCAAATAGCCGCAGTACTTGAAAATTCTACAGAGCTATCTAAACAATTAAGCGTAATAGATTTCGAGCAGGGAGAAGTAAAGACTGCAGTAAGAGGCATTGATAACAATCCTATAATCAAAGTTCCTTCCTTGAGAATGAAGACTAAGTATGTGTTTAGGGATGGTACTACAGCAGGGCAAGAAACAGGCGGATTTGAAGCAGATGCAACTGCAAAGAATATCAACTGGATCATATGTCCTAGAACTGCACCTATAGCAGTATCAAAGACTGATAAGGTAAGGATATTCGAGCCGGATCAGAACCAGAAGGCTGATGCTTGGAAGATAGACTATAGGAAATACCATGATTTATGGGTTAAGGATAATCAATTTGCTGCAATAAGAGTAAATATCAAAGAAGCATTAGCGTAATAGGTGGTGATAATACATGTTTAAACTAGAGAGGGGCAATGTAGTTAAAATAGTGGCCACAGAACACAAAAGAGATAAATTGATTAGTGAAGGATTTAAAGAAGTGAAAGAGAAAAAGAAAGAAAGCAAAAAGAAGGCTGCTAAATAGCGGTCTTCTTTTTTTAAGTAGGTGATTATGTGGAGCAGCTGGAGAAACTTAAAATTAAATTAGGTATACCCTTGGAAGACATATCTCAAGATGATTTATTAAATCTTTATTTAGAAGATGCCAAGGATACTATATTAGAAATGACACATCTTTCAGAGTTGTCTGTAAGCCTTTTAGGGGTACAAGTAGAGTTAGCTATAATCTACTACAACAAGCAAGGCATAGAGGGGCAAACAAGCCATTCAGAAGGCGGAATAAGTAGATCCTTTGAAGAAGGTATTCCTGAAAGTATCATGAAGAAAATTAGGGCATGCCGACGATTGCCGAGGTGATTATATGAGACTAAGGCAAAGAGATCTAAAACCCTATACAATAAAGAAACATGGCACCTACAAGGAACCCGATGGTACTTCCTACACAGGCTATGAGACTATAGGAAGGACTATAAAAGCCAATATTCAGCCAGCAGGTGGCAAGATGTTATCAGAGATATACGGGTTAAGATTGGCTTACATGCTAACTATGTACTGTCAGAATAATGTAGATATAAATGAAAATGATGGTGTATGTGTGTATGTAGATAAAGACCAGGATCCCGACTATAAAGTGGTAGCAATTAGGCCTTGGAATACCCACATAGTAGCTGATTTAGAGAAGGTGAAGAGATGAGTGTACAAGGATTAGATAGTTTGTTGAAGAAATTGAATAATCTAGGTGGTAACACTAATGCAGCAGTTAAAAAAGGCGTAGCAAAA
The DNA here is from genome assembly GCA_028698525.1 of Clostridia bacterium. Lineage (NCBI taxonomy): Bacteria > Bacillati > Bacillota > Clostridia > Clostridia bacterium. The sequence goes on along the minus strand of JAQVDB010000070.1, from coordinate 2,851 downwards.
GCAACTAAAAAGGTTCAGGGAGATGCTAAAGATTTAGCGCCAGTTAATTATGGAGAACTAAGGCAAAAGATTGAGGAAGAGGTGAAAGAAGAAGGTAACGAAGTAATAGGAGAAGTAGCGGCAACAGCAGGGCATTCAGCTTATATTGAGTTTGGTACCGGTCCAGTAGGTAGAGTTTCACCTAAAGATTTGCCTCCAGGAGTAGAACCTCAATATAGAGAAGGAATGTGGTGGATACATGAAAGTCAAATAGATCCGGCTACAGCAGAGCAATACCATTTCATAAGAATAGAAACAGAGGAAGGTATATTTTATGGTACCTATGGACAACCGGCTCAACCGTATCTTTACCCTGCAATGAAGCAGAACGAGGAATATATAAAAGAAACTATTGCAGCTAGTGTAAGAATGGAAATAAAGAAGGTGGGCAAATAATGTATGATATAAAACCTACTATAAATAAACTATTGGAAGAGATTGTAGGGGAGGATAAAGTATCAGATGCTTACCCTGAAGATTTCACCAACCCTCCCTATATATCATTTTATGAACAATCAAACAAAGACTATTACAAGATAGGAAATGAACCATTAACAGAGATAGTTATCCAAATAGATATTTGGCATAACAGGAGCACCGGAGCATTAGCCCAACAGGTAAATAACAAAATGAGCTCTATAGGTTTTAAAAGAGAGTTTACAAGAGATATACCTGATCCTAATATAAAACATAAGACTATGAGATATAAAGGCATAGTTGATAAAAGAAATTTATTAGTATACCAATAAGGAGGAATGAGCAATGGCAATAAGCTATAATGAGACAACAATATCATATAAAGAAGGTTCTATGACCGACTTTGAAGAAATCGATTTGTTAATGGAAGTACCTGAAATAGGTGGAGACCCCGAAAAGATAGAAGTAACTACATTAAAGGATAAGCACAAGAAGTATATCCCTGGGATTTCAGATTTAGGCGATTTAGATTTTGTATTTTTGTTTGACAACAGTACAGAAACTTCTAATTATAGAATATTAAAAGGATTACAGGATAATAAAAAAATAGCAACATATAAAGTTGAATATCCTGATGGAACCGGTCATCAGTTTGATGCTTATGTAAATGTTAAAATTGCAGGTGGCGAAGTAAATGCTGCAGCTACATTTACAGCAAGTATGTTCTTGCAAAGCGACATAGAAACAGTTAATCCAACTACAGGTGTATAAGAAATAAATAGGTAAAAATAGTTAGTGTTGCATATTCCCCCTATAAAAG
>JAQVDB010000070.1:0-1475 GCA_028698525.1 Clostridia bacterium | reverse complement strand
ATTTCAACATGGGATTTCTTTAAAAGATACTTACGAGATTTATGATAATTATATTGATGACGGTGGAACTTTTGAGGATCTAATTGAAAAAATTATTGATGTATTTGAGGTAAGCGGTTTTTTCAAGAAGGAAGATTTGGAGGAAGGAAAAAAGGAGTTGGAGGAGGCAAAGACAAAGGGAAAAAAGAACAAATAAAAAGTTGTACAGAATTATTTGAAGAGCTGTATCCAATAGCTGTAGAAAACGGTGTGGATGCAGTTTTTTATTGGGAAATGACCTATGGAGAGATACGGGCAGCTATAGAAGGTAATCAGAAAAAGCTTAAAACACAGATGCAAATAAAGGCAAGTATAGCTTATCAATTGGGTTCTTTAGTAGGTATAGCATTTAATGAACCTGAAAAGTATCCAAAGATTGAAAAGGCATTTCCTAATTTATTTGATGATGTAATAGATAATGAGCCAAGGCAACAATCATGGCAAATTATGAAAGCTAGAATAGAGCAATATAATACATACCTCAAACAGAAGAGAGGTGAGGCTGATTGACGATAGAAGAGTTAAGAGTAGTCATTTCAGCTAAAACTGAAAAATTGCAGGAAGGTATAAATAAAGCGACAAGTAAACTGCGAAACTTTAAAAAAACTTCTGATGATACTAGCTCTGCAATGGGTGGCAGTGTGAAAAGCATGCAAAAGAAGCTAGACTCTTTAAGTGCTAGTTTTGAAAAAACACAAGCAAAAATATCTAATATGCAGGGTGAACTAGCTAGGCTATATGAAAAGCAAGATGCTATTGTAGAAAAATATAGAAGCATGCCAGCATTTTCGGGCATGACTAAAGATGAAAGCCTAGAACAAATGATTAAATCCGATGCTGGGTTTCAAAAGTTATCTAGCGAGATCGATAAACTTCAAGCAAAAATGCAACCTTTCATTGAGAAGAATAGGCAAACAAAAGAGGAGGCAAATAAGTTATCGGAAGCTTTATCAAGAGTTGGGGATAATGCTAAAAATGCTGGAGATAAGATTGAAAAAAGTGGCGATAGTTCTCAAAGGGCAGGTAAAAAGATGGAAGAGGCAGGAAATAGAGCTAGGGCATCCAGCAGTAAAGTAGTAGGATTTGCAAATATGATTGATAATGCTTTTAGAAGAGTGTTAAGAAGGATACTTGTATATAACTTGATATACAGGGCAATACGTGGATTAATCAGCTATATGAACGCATCCTTAATGACAAATAGACAGTTTGTAGCTAGCTTAAACCAGATTAAAACAAATCTTATGGTGGCATTTCAACCTATATACGACTTTATTTTGCCTGCCTTGAATGCTTTAATGCGAGGGATTGCGACTGTAACAACTTATATAGCCGCTGCAATATCTGCTTTGTTTGGTAAGACATACAGACAAAGTTTTAAAGCTGCTAAAAGTCTTAATACTGCTAGACAAAGCATGGCAGGAGTAGGTAAAGCC
>JAQVDB010000069.1 GCA_028698525.1 Clostridia bacterium | reverse complement strand
CATATGAATAAAATACATTTATGTTGTTGACAGATCGGCTCATAATGTATAAAATTTTAATGTTGATTAGAATTGCAGGAGGTATTTTATGTCGACCAAATATATTTTTGTAACAGGAGGGGTGGTATCGTCTCTTGGCAAGGGCATAACTGCGGCGTCCCTTGGGCGTTTGTTAAAGAGCAGGGGAGTAAAGGTATCCATACAGAAGTTTGACCCTTATATAAATGTAGATCCCGGAACCATGAGCCCGTACCAGCATGGGGAAGTATTTGTGACTATAGATGGAGCTGAAACTGATCTTGATATAGGCCACTATGAGAGATTTATAGATGAGAATCTGACAAGGAATAGCAATATAACCACCGGTAGAATATATGATGCTGTCATATCGAAAGAACGCAGAGGGGACTATTTAGGTGGAACGGTGCAGGTTATTCCTCATATAACCAATGAAATAAAGGAAAAAGTCTATAAAGTAGCTAGGGATTCCAATCCGGATGTGATCATAACTGAAATAGGGGGCACGGTAGGTGATATAGAAAGCTTGCCTTTTTTAGAAGCTATAAGGCAGATCAGAGCGGATCTTGGGCCTGATAATGTGATGTTTATACATGTAACTTTAGTGCCTTTTCTGGAGATGGCAGGAGAGTTAAAGACTAAGCCCACCCAGCACAGTGTGAAAGAACTGCGAAGTATAGGTATACAGCCGGATATAATAGTATGTAGATCCCAAAAAAATCTATCGGATGAAATGAAGGATAAGATTTCTTTGTTTTGCAATCTAAAGCGAGAAAATGTGATTCAAAATCTTGATGCGGAAACGATCTATGAAGTTCCTATATTGTTGGAAGAAGAAGGTTTAGATGACAGAGTAATAGAGAGATTAGGCCTAGAATGCAAGCAGAGGGATTTGAAAGAATGGAGAGCAATGGTTAGAAAGCTTAAATCCCTAAACCGGTCGGTGACTATCGGTTTAGTAGGAAAGTATGTTGAGCTACATGATGCTTATCTGAGCATTGCAGAGGCTCTCACCCACGGAGGCATTGTAAATGATGTAGAAGTAAAGATAAAGTGGGTACATTCTGAACTTATAAATGAGTTTAATGCAGAGGCATACCTGGACGATGTAGATGGAATATTGGTGCCGGGAGGGTTTGGAGATAGAGGCGTAGAAGGTAAAATAGCAGCTGCAAGATATGCCCGGGAAAACAAAGTGCCTTTCTTTGGTATATGCTTGGGCATGCAATGTGCAGTCATCGAGTTTGCAAGAAATGTATTGGGACTAGAACAAGCAAACAGTACAGAGTTTGATCAGGATACCCCACATCCTGTAATTGATTTGATGATCGAACAGAAGGGTATAGATAGAAAAGGGGGAACGATGAGATTAGGCCATTACCCTTGCAGCTTGATAGAAGGATTTAAAACAAAGGCTGCATATGACAAAGACTTAATTAACGAGAGACACAGACACAGGTATGAATATAACAACTCATATAAAGAATCCATGGAAAAGGCCGGATTAAAGGTTGCCGGTGTTTATAGAGAGAAAGATCTTGTGGAAGTAGTTGAACTAGAGGGACATCCGTGGTTTGTAGGTGTGCAGTTTCATCCTGAATTTCAGTCAAGACCTAATAGACCTCATCCATTATTTGTAGATTTTGTAAGACATTCAAAAGCCATGGTAGAAAAGAAACAAAAGTAGGAGCAGGTAAAGTTACCTGCTTTTTCCATGGACCTGATTCCCAGTTTACATAATTCATAATACACCCATAATAAAAATATACAAATTTAATATTATATTATTGTTGAATATAGATGATTAATATTATTTTAGCGCAAATTAATAAAAAATTTACAACTCTATGCAGGATTATCAATGATATTTATAGAATAGTAGATTAAAATAAAGTAAATTGAATTTATCGTTTGTAAAAGGTAAATAGGGGTGTTTAAGAATATGAAACGGGAAAACCAAATAAAGGTTGCCGTTAAATGCGCTTTTTGCGGCAAACTGGATTTAAAAGATATATCGCTGTTTGATTTTTCAGGAACTAGGAAACTATATAAAAGATGTAGTTGTGGGAATTTGTTGTTTATTATAAGGACTTGGAATCATAAAAGATACGACATAAAAATAAATTGTTTAGCATGTGGGAATTCACATTATTATACTAGAAATTATAAAGATTTTTGGACTGTTCCCGCCAATATAATAAAATGTCCCAACAAGGATATTGAGATAGCTTTTATAGGGGCGAAAGACAGCATCTATAAATGCATAGATTATTATGAAGAAAGGCTGAGCAGGATATCAGACGAATCCTTTGGAGAATATTTTAGCAATTCTTATGTGATGTATGAAACTTTTAACAGAATACAGGATATAGCCGATAAAAACAGATTATACTGTCATTGTGGTTGTTCGGATTTTAATATAAACCTGCTGAAAGACAAAATAAGGCTGTTGTGTCGTAGGTGTGGAAGTATAGGCATTATAAATGCAGGCAACAATCAGGATTTAAACTTGCTAAAAACAAAAGATTATATTATAATTGGTGAGGAAAATGTAGAAATTATAAAATAAACTGAGAAAGTTGTGGTATAATAAGCAAGAGTTAAATAAAAGCCGGGAGGAGATTGCAATGTTAGTTAGCGGAGCACAGTTGCTGAAGCATGCAGATGAAAATAATTATGCTGTAGGGGCCTTCAACACTAATAACATGGAAATAGTACAGGCTATAATAGAAGCGGCGGAGGAAGAAAGATCTCCCGTTATATTACAGGCAAGTCAGGGAGCTTTAAAGTATGCAGGTATAGATTATATAATGGCTATGGTGAAAGTGGCTGCTGAAAAGGCATCAGTTCCTGTTGTGATGAATTTAGACCACGGGACAGATTTTAACCAGGTTATGATGTGTATAAGATATGGGTTTACCAATGTTATGTTTGATGGTTCAAAGTATCCTTTAGAGAAGAATATAGAAATTACTAAAAAAGTTATAGATGTAGCACATGCAGTGGGTGTTTCTGTGGAAGGTGAACTGGGGAAAATTGGCGGTGTAGAGGATAACGTAGTGGTAGCGGAAAAAGATGCTACATATACTGATCCGGAAGAAGCGGTAACTTTTGTTAAAGAAACAGATGTTGATTCTCTTGCGATAGCTATCGGTACTGCCCATGGTGCATATAAAGGGCAGCCCAAACTGGACTTTGACAGGTTGAAGACAATAAAAGGGCTGGTTAACATACCTATAGTTCTCCATGGAGCATCTGGTATAGATGATGATAGTATCAGAAAGGCAATAGAGCTGGGAGTTTGCAAGATAAACATAGATACTGAGATAAGGCAAGCCTTTACTAAAGGCGTAAAACAAGTCTTAAAGGATAAACCTGAAGAGATTGATCCTAGGAAGATACTCGGACCCGCTCGAGAAGAGATGAAAAATATAGTAAAGACTAAAATGAGATTATTTGGATGCTCGGGTAAAGCATGAGGCAAAAATAGCTATTTGATATATAAAAGTATAGAATTTTATTGTTTCTTGAAGTCCAAAAGATCCCTCAGAAGGGACTTTTGGACTCACCTTATGTCATCTATTTTCCTTTCCAGATATAAAATTCAATCTAAATATGTATTAGTATGATAAAAATGGAAATAATAATACTGGAAATAACAATACTGTTGCCTACCTTGAGATATCTTTAAATTTAAAATTTAAAGAAGGTCTACCTTTATTTGCCTATTTTAGAATTAATTAAGAAATAAGAAAATTGAATAAATTTATGTCTGATTTTAATTGATATCAAAACATGAGAGGAGAGAATGATTTGTTATTGGAAGAATTGCAGGGCAAAAAGTTGCCCGAACTTAGAAGTATAGCAAAAGATTTGTCTATTACTAGCATTACAAAATACAGAAAAAGTGAACTTATAGAAAAGATACTGGAAAAGAGCAGAGGCGAAAAGGTAGATGGCTATAAAAAAGATATGAAAGGCGCGGAAAAACAAGTTGATGATAAGAAGGATGATGTAAAACCTAAAAGAAATTATTCAGGAGAGGAAAATATTAAAGATAAAAAGAAATTGTTTATACCAGACTTGAAAAATGATGATAACCGTATAGAACAGGGAGTTTTAGAGGTGCTTCCAGATGGATATGGTTTTTTAAGATCTGACAATTACCTACCCGGTCCAAAAGATATATATGTATCACAATCCCAAATAAGACGGTTCAGCCTAAAAACCGGAGATCTGGTCGCTGGTACCACTAGACCTCCAAAGGATGTGGAAAAATATCAAGCACTTTTATATGTAAACTCCGTTAATGGAGAAAATCCTGAAAATGCTACTAGAAGAACACCCTTTGAATATCTTACCCCTATTTATCCTAAACAAAGATTTACCCTGGAAAACAGAAAAAATCCAAAAGAGCTTTCCACTAGATTGATAGATCTGATTGCACCTATAGGAAAAGGACAGAGAGGTTTGATAGTCGCTCCCCCAAAATCCGGGAAAACCACTTTATTGAAGAAAATAGCCAATTGCATAACAATAAATTATCCTGATATAGATTTGATAGTTTTATTGATCGATGAAAGACCAGAGGAAGTTACTGATATGAAAAGGTCTATAGATGGTGAAGTAATATATTCAACATTTGACGAGCTGCCTGAACATCATACTAGAGTGGCTGAGATGGTCATAGATAGAGCTCAACGTCTTGTAGAACATAAAAAAGACGTTATAATATTGTTGGATAGTATAACCAGGCTGTCTAGGGCATATAACCTTACTATCCCTCCATCGGGAAGAACTTTGTCAGGCGGATTGGATCCTGGTGCACTGCATAAGCCCAAGAAGTTTTTTGGAGCTGCAAGAAATATAGAAGAAGGCGGAAGCTTGACCATAATAGCTACTGCACTGATAGAAACTGGCAGCAGGATGGACGATGTAATATATGAGGAATTTAAGGGAACAGGGAACATGGAGATACACCTGGATAGAAAACTTTCTGAAAAAAGGATATTCCCGGCTATAGATATCTATAAATCCGGTACTAGAAGAGAAGAGCTGCTGTTGACACAGGCAGAATTGGAAGCAGTATGGACCATAAGACGAGCCATGAGCTCCATGGGAACTGCAGACGTAACTGAAAGGCTTATAGAGCAACTGCTTACAACATATTCAAATGATGAGTTTATAACAGATATAATGAAAAACTTGTAATTCATACGGAGGTATATAATTGAATATAAATGTATTCTCTACTGCACTAGATATTGTCGGTGATAGATTAGATGGTAAAACTGCTATAGTTATAGACGTTTTGAGGGCTACTTCCACTATCATTCAGGCTTTGGACAATGGCTGTAAAGGTGTTATTCCGGTGAAGCGAATTCAAGATGCCTTTGAGAGAGCAGAAAGACTAGGTAGGGAATGTTGTATTTTAGGTGGTGAAAGGGGATGTAATAAAATAGACGGATTTGATTTGTCCAACTCCCCCCTAGAATACACGCATGACAGTGTTGCCGGGAAAATTGTGATAATAACTACCACCAATGGTACCAATGCAGTCATTGGAGCAAGGGATGCAGAGATAACATTGATAGGAGCGATGATAAATTCTGAGGCTGTTGCTCGCCGCTGTGTCCGTGAGAATAGGGATATAGCAATAATTTGCGCGGGTACCCACGGACGTTTTTCCTTAGATGATATATCAGCGGCGGGAGCTATAATAGACGACATATTAAAATATACAAATGGCCGCGCAATACTAGACGACCTGGCGATAAACTGCAGCTATATTTATAGACACAACAAAAATAATATCCACCAATTTCTAAAAACGACCCAGCATTATAAAAGATTATCAAGTCTAGGTTATAGCCATGACATAGATTTCTGTTTTAGAAAAGATACAACAGATACAGTACCTTTTGTTAAAAATGGAATGATTATATCATGATACAACACAAGGGGACAGTCCCTCTGTGCAGTTGTTTTTAACTGCACAGAGGGACTGTCCCCTTGTGTTGAGCTAGTTAATACCAAAATGATGGTTTCAATTTATTGTGAAGGTAGATGAAGTACCTGTATAGGGATATATTTTTTTATTCCATCCGTTTTTATAGTTACCGTAGTGAACTATCCTGTATGTACCAGGCAGGGTATTTTGTGGTATATTCCATTCGATGGTAACTTGAGATGAACCCCATACAGGATCTATTCTTTTCCACCTATATTTAGTATTCCAATCCCAATCATTAGCTATAGTAATCCATTGGTCTTCCTCTAATCTTTGTACTTCAAGATAAGTGGAACCGATCTTTAAATCATTTTTAGGATGAGCTCCCCAGAATGTTACTGTAACATCATCGCCTTCGGAATAGGAAGCTTGAACATCTACAACTATATCGCCGAATTTTTTACCGGTAGGTGTATTATCCAACACTACTCCTGTTTGGAAATTCATCTGTTTATTTGTAAGGTCACGGGGTATAGGTCCGCTATCTATATCCTCCCCGTTCTTCATAGCCGCTGCTAGTTTTGAGAATTCCTGAATATATGCTGAAAGGGTCCAAGGACCGAAAATAGTCGATGCTCCTTCGTAATGCTGTAAATCATATTCTTCCTTAGTTGCAACATAATCAGAATATGCATTGGAAGGCCCGGCCAATACACATACCCCATTACTATCTCCAAATATTGATTGCACCTTTTCTGTCAGTCTCCTGCCTGACATTGTTGTGAATTCTGCTGGGACAGCAACAATTTTCAGCTGTCCTATTTTGACTATCTGTACAGGTAGGACTTCAGGTGTCCATGGATAGGGCTTTGCCTGTGATGTTGCAAAAAGTATTGGTTTGGGTTGATGGGGAGGCCATAGCCAAGGATAATTGATTCCCATAATTGTATTAAACGGCGGTACTAGGCTTACAAATTCTTGGGCGATTTTCACTGTATTTTTGCCATCAATTGGATAGTCTTCGGTTGTCATGCCTTCATAGAAAGAGGGGACTCCGCTTGGCCCATCTTCAGCGCCTGTGGCAAATGAATAGCCTATAGCAGCAGGGGCAGTTTCGCGATCTTCCCCATCTGCGTATTCCGGTGTCACCTTGATACAAGAGAAATCTACAAACTGATGTCTGAAATCCACTGAACCTGTGATTTTGTCAGTGGCAGAATCTGCTAGTTCAAGTGCCTTTTCAAACTGTTTACGACCAGCATATTCCGTACTCTCAAAATCATTATCTCCATAGCCATCTTCGCCGCCGTATATGTTTGGGGAGGAGTCACCACAATTGCTCTGAGCAAAGGCTGCAACAAAGGTTTTGTCGGCAGAATAGTCGGTGTTTTTATATTTTTCATACAAATAGGATGCATAACCTTTATTATCTCCACTGATCAATTGATTATCCTTTCCCATGGAGGTGCAGTGAATGGGGAACCAGTTTATAATGCCGATTTCCTGGCCTGATAGATTTTCAAATTTGATAACTGTCATGGTTTTGTCAACGTCATGGGAATATTTAGACCTTTCATCGGCGGGATTATTCATATATGCTTGGGGCGAACGGTTTATTGTGACTCCATCAAGTTGACTGCTGTTTAATTTTATATAACCCGGCTCCAGATTGTCATGAGCCTTTTCAATGGATTGACATATCCCGTCTACAATGCAATTGAAGTTTTCTTTTATAAAGCCCATAATAGTAAAATTATACAGGGCGTAATGTGAATAACCTCCAGGTCCGCTGTGTGTATGGGTAGCATTCAGCACAACGTTTTCTTGGGTATACAGATTGCCATATTTATTGTTTAAGTTTTCTATCACCTTTTGTTTTACTGCCTGAGTTATGAAAGCCAGATCAGCAGTGACAACCACTACTCTTTTAGCGCTGGATGGGTCCTCAACGATGAAGGCTCTGGACCACAATCTGGTATGAATTCCTGCTGTTATCTGATCCATGGATGCATAGCCCATCATGCGTACCTCTGCAGCAGGCCCGGTTATATCATGTATGCCTGACCCGATGTTGTAAACTCCTTGATCAGAATTGTCTGCAAAAACAGAAGTAGATGCCATTGATTGAAAACAAAGGAGTGTTGCAATCAATACAGTTAGGTAAAACCATTTGGGCATTCTCTTTTTTACTTCAGTTTTCATTTAAAAACCCCCTCTTTTAAAAATAATTCAGAAAATTTAGAATGAGCTAGCTTGAACTGACACGTTTTATATAAAGCACCTCCTTTCTTTTCTGGTGGTTTATACCAAGGATTGTCCAGCTTAAGATATCAAATTTTTTATAACTGAGTTTATATATTCAAAAATTATTATGTTAATTGCTAAAGGTAATTTTTTATTGAAGGAAGGATATAGACTCTTCGTTTATGGGAATTGAGAACACATAAAGATTGTATAGAAGAGCACAGGAGAACCGTCCCCCTGTGTTGTTGCTACCTATATTTTTATTATTAATTAATCTAAATGTATTCTACTACATCTTTACACTCAAGTCCATAAAAGTTATTTTTTTAACAAATATTTTGCTCAGCTTTGTGTGAATACAATTATTTTAATGAAGAAAGCATTTTTTTTGTATGTATGTACGATGAAAATGGATAAATAAGTATATATAATAATGATATACCCTAAATTTCAATTCAAAAGGAATGATTGATATGACAATCAAAATTGTTACTCTAGTAGAAAATTCTATGGGTGAGAATCTTTCCCTGAAAAATGAACACGGTTTGTCCATTTTGATAGAGTCCGACAACTACAAAGTTCTATTTGATACCGGGCAGAGTGATAAATTTTTAAAGAATGCAGGTATGTTGAATATAGATATGAATGATGTTACCCATGTTGTATTGAGCCATGGACATTATGACCACAGTGGAGGCTTTAGACAGCTGACAGGCGCTATTGGAAATGATTTTAGATTGTTTGTTACACCAGAGTTTTTCAACAAAAAATATGCGTATAAAGATAGATCATGGCAATACTTGGGTAGTAATTTTGACCAAAGCTATTTGGAGAAACAAAATATAGAAGTCTGTTATATGAATGGAGATGTGCAACAAATTGCACCCAATCTGTTTGCTGTTAAAAACTTTGAAAAAGTGTCCGGGTTTGAAAAGATAAATGAAAGATTTTATGTCTGTTCAGACGGAGAATATTCAATAGATGATTTTAGCGATGAAATAGCTCTTGTAATAAAGAGTACCAAAGGATTGGTAGTGTTGCTAGGTTGCTCTCATCCGGGAGTTGTAAATATATTGGATACAATTGTTAAACGGTTTGAGCAGCCTATATATGCTGTGTTAGGCGGGACTCACTTGGTAGATGCTGATCAGGACCGAATCGATAGGACTATAAATTATTTAAAAGAATTAAATGTGCCCTTACTCGGCATCTCTCATTGTACCGGACAAAGAGCAGTGGAGGATTTGCTGGAACAGGAAATTCCGTTTTTTGTAAATTCTACAGGGAGCAGTATAGTGATTGAAGAATAGATAGTATGTGTTAGGAAAATATAAGCTTGATAGGATTAGAAATAGGAGGATTTTATGAATCTTCATGAAATAGCTCAAAAGATTGTGGATGCTACTATGGAGGTAATCGATAATCGCAACATCAATATAATGGATTGCGATGGGTTTATTATTGCTTCGGGGGAACAGAGCAGGGTCAATACTTATCATAAGGGGGCAGATGATGTAATAAAATCGGACAAATGTATAGAAATATATCCAGAGCAAGTAAAAGATTATCCCGGTGCAAAAGAGGGTGTCAATATGCCCATAAATGTATTGGGAAAAAGGATAGGAGTAGTAGGGGTATATGGGCATCCAGATGAAGTCAGGATTGTAGCTAAACTGGTAAAAAGATCAGTAGAATTAACATTTGAGCAACATTTAATATCAGAACAGGTAAAACTGGTAAAGGATTTGAAACAGCAAATAATTAGAAAACTTATTTACGGCCAACCTGAAAAAAATGAGGAGGAAATTCTCTGTCTGTGCAAAATCATAGGAATTGATATCAAAAAAAAGAGATGTGCAATAATACTCGAATTGATAGAAAGCACGGTTGAAGATTCCTTAAAACTTCTAAAAGCTATGAACAACATAGAATCTTTTTTAATTGATCATCGCTATATAGATGAACAAGATTTTTCAGCAATTATAAACCGATACTATATCATCTTCAAAGAGATTCCCGCTATAGGCAATGAGCAACAAATTTTAAATCGGATAAGTCAAGATATATACCAAAACTGTGGATATCAGGTAAAAATTGCAATGGGCAGTTTCCATCAAGGTATTTCAGGTTATCAAAAATCCTATTGGGAAGCTAAAGATTTATTGAAGATAGGGGATAAACCCATAAAGAATATTGCAGATTTAGATATGCAGGTAGAGTATCTTTTAAGA
>JAQVDB010000068.1 GCA_028698525.1 Clostridia bacterium | reverse complement strand
TTGACACCTTTGTTGGCCAGTTCTCTAGCCATGACACTGCATAAGATCCCTGCACCACCGGTAATAACTGCCGTATTGTTGGCTAGGTTAAAGCTTACACTCATCTAGCTTCAGCACTCCTTTCTCCCTTAATATTACATTGTCATGCCACCATCAATTACGATAACACTGCCCGTCATATAGGCAGCTTCTTCGCAGGCAGCAAAGACTACAGCCTGTGCAATCTCTTCAACACGACCTAATCGACCCATTGGCTGCCTTCCTACAAAAGTGGCTTCCATTGCAGCCGGATCGGAAGCTGTACGAATTTTTTCTTGAATAGCAGGAGTATAGGTGGTCCCAGGGCAAACCACATTGACACGAATATTGTCTTTCACATGATCTGCTGCCATAGCCCGGGAAAGAGCAACAACAGCACCCTTGGATGCACAATAGGAGACCCTATCCAGATGCCCTTTCAGCCCCGCTACAGAGCCGATATTGACGATGACGCCACCACCTTGTTTCTTCATCTGTGCTACTGTATATTTGGATACCAGAAAAGTTCCCTTTACATTTACCTGCATAGTCAAATCAAAGTCTTGTTCAGAGGTACTGTCCAAGTTTCCAGGTATTACAATGCCTGCATTATTCACTAATATATCTAACCTTCCAAAGGTTTCTACTGCTTTTTCTACAATAGCTTGAGCAGATTCTGGTTTAGACACATCTCCTTCTATAAAAACGGCTTCTCCACCTGCCTTACAAATCATATCTACTGTGACCACTCCGCTTTGCTTTTTATCAGGCTTAAGGGCATTAGCCACTACTTTTGCCCCGTTCTGGGCAAATAGCAGAGCAGTAGCTCTGCCTATCCCTCCACCTGCTCCGGTAATCAAAACAATCTTTCCTTTAAAATTCACTCCTATTACCTCCTCTGTTTCTTAAAATATTAAATCAGGCAACCATAACGTCAATGTTGGCACCAACAAAACAATGATAATAGAAATAAGCATCGCCAACCATATATATTTGGATTCTCTAAAGTACTGTGGAATAGAACAATTAAATATTGAACAGACCACATACATGACAACTCCTACCGGCGGTGTCAAAAGACCACAAGTCAAAGTAAGTACCATAACGATACCAAAATGCACCGGATCAACACCGATTTGAGCTGCTACAGGAACCAACATCGGTGTTAATAATAAGATCAGGACAGTGGAATCAACAAACATACCTGCGACCAGCAGAAAAATCATCAAAATTCCCATGATCAAAATGGGAGATTGTGTGATCCCTAGCAGAAATTCCATGATCTGTTGAGGAATAGCCTCCCAAGTCAGTGCATAGCTCAAAGCACCCGAAAAGCAGATCAAAAGCATAATCATTCCAACATCTATTGCAGTCGTATTCATAGCCTGCTTAAATTTTTCCCAAGTCAATTCTTTATATACCAAAACACCTATCACTACTGCATAAACGGCTGCAAAAGCACCGGCCTCGGAAGGTGTAAAAAAGCCGGTTCGCATACCTACAAACAATATGATTGGAAACGCCAGAGCCCAAATACAGTCAATGGCTGTCTTCCCCATTTCCTTGCCCGATGCTCTTTTTTCTTTTTCCGGTGGATAATGATTTTTTCTGGCTGTAAACGAAACAGCCGCCATCAATACTAACGTCATCAGAATCCCGGGTAAAATCCCTCCGGCGAACAACCTTCCAATGGAAACCTCACCTATAGTCCCATATAGTATCAAGCCGGTACCGGGAGGAATGATAGGTGTGATGATAGAACTAGCTGCAACAGAACCAGCGGCAAACCCTCGAGCGTATTTTTTCTTCTCCATGGTAGGCTGGAAAATACGTGCCTGCATACTGGCATCCCCAATGGCCGAACTGGTGACTCCCCCCATCAGCGCAGATAACACAACTGTAGTCTGCGCCAACCCGGCTCTCATATGACCGGTCAAAACGCTGGCCAATCTAAGCAAGTGTTCGGTAATTCCGGTCTGATTCATCAGATTCCCGGCAAAAATGAACATAGGAATAGCTAACATAGCAAAATTCTGTGTCTGGGTCAATGTCAACTGGACGGGTATCGTAAAGTTCAGAGTTTCCTGACCGAAAAAGAAAACGGCTCCGGATATACCCATGACAAATGCTACCGGCATACCCAGCAAGAGCAAAACGGCAAAAACTATTACTACAAGTATCATTCAGATTGGCCTCCTCCCTTAAGAATATCCTTTGTTTTCAACAGAACAGTCGTCAACATCAATAAGCACCCTAATGGCACAGATATTGTCACCCATGAAAAGCTGAGCCATGGCAACCCGGCAAAGGTACGATGATAAGTAGTAATTGTCAGCTTTATTCCATAGACCAACATTATGATTAAGAATGCAGAAATAATAATATTATTGAATATTCTTATATTTTTCTGTACCTTTTCAGAAAACCTATTCACAAGTAAATCAATGCTTACAAGTGCATCCTTGCGTAAAGCCGCATCTCCTCCGAGAAATACCGCCCATGCAAAAAGAAAGGTAGAAATATCTACAGCCCAAGATATAGGGTGACCAAATCTCCTAATGGTAGCTGAAATAAACACCAAAACAGTCATAATAAGCAGGCAGTACTTGGCAATAGTCGTCTCTGCTTTGCCAATCCAATTATAGAATTTCATGTATTATCACCTCAGTTCAATACTTTCGGTTTATTTTGTTGAATAGGGCTGTCATTTGAGACAGCCCTTTGGCAGATCTTATTGCTCTTATATTTTATTTTTTACCGATCTCTTCCCAAATCTTTTGTTTTACCTCGGTGAGTTCCAGTGTTTCGTAGGCTTGTTCGCCGGCTTGCTTAAAAGCTTCAATATCACAATCGTCATTTATAATCATTCCCTGTTCTTCTAGCTCATCCTTGATATTTTTTATATTTGCCTCCATTTCTTTGGAAACCTCCATACCTGCTTTATCGCATTCCTCTACAAGGATTTGCTGATATTCTTCCGGCAGACTGTTAAACCAATCTGCACTGCAGACTTGGAAGTTGATCAAAAGAATGTGTCCGGTTTCATTTGCATAATCCAAAACCTCATAGAGTTTAGCACCCGGGATGTTCGCATAAACCAGTTCAGCTCCATCAACAGCACCCTGCTGAATTCCGCTATACATATCACCAAAATTCATTGCAACCGGTTCAGCGCCCAATGCTCTAACAGATTCCTGCCAAATAGGAGATCCTGGTGTACGGATTCTCAATCCGGCTAAATCTGATGGTTTATCTACTTCTACATTCGTGTAAAAGTGGCGATGTGTCTGCACCCAATTATAGGAAAGCACTTTCAGCCCATAACTTTCCACTTCATCGATGTGAGCTTGGAGAGTCGGGCTGTCCTTCAATTTCTCCACTTCATCAAGATTGTCAACAAAGTAAGGACCGTTCATAACAGCAAGTTCCTCCACATACATACCAAGTCTAGCAGAGTCTGTGTTATGACCTATATTCACACCTTCTTTAGCCTGCTCGAGCAAGTCTTCTTCCACACCCATCTGACCTGAAGGATAAACTTCGATTTTCAGACCACCATTAGTTTTCTCCTCTACTGCTTTAGCCCAATCAAGAAAACCTTGATGAAATGGTTCAGATGTAGACAGCACATGACAGTGTTTCAACACATACTCTTTGTCCGGAACTTTAGCATCTTCATCATCTTCTCCACCTTTGGTATCCTCGCTTTCACTGGATACTTGACTCTTTTCTCCCCCTTGGTCATTTTCAGTTTCTCCACCACAAGCTACAAACAAAAACACCATAGCAAGAACTAGCAATATACTAATGATCTTTGCAGGTTTCATATTAATCCTCCTCATTTATAATTAATTTTAAATTGCCCCTACTTATCTATTAATTACTTTGCTGCAAATAAATCTATCAAACTTTTTCGAATTATTTAACTTATTGCATGGTTTTTGGGCTTTTATATGTCGGATACAATTAATGCAAGTCAAAAATTATGAGTAAAAAGATATGCAGTATTCGGTATTTGTAGTAATTCACATCCCCCCAATCCAGCATTCCTGATTTGCCTTAAGTAAATATTCTGCTAAAGGAAAACATTTTCAGTAAACCTTGAAACTTCAGTTACTTTGTTTCGCTATGCAAAACTATGATTCGTATATCGGATTTGATTTAATTATAATTCATTTTGTAATCTATTTCAAGTAATTTTTCCACCTTTAATTAATTATCTTTAGAAGCAAGGTTGATATTTTACTAAGCATTTATTTTGATACAAAATTAATTTCTGAAATAAATCAGATTTTACCTTGGCCAATTTTTTACCGCTAAAATGTAAAAGAACTTGGTTATTTATTCTATGTAACCAAGTTCTTTTGAAATTAAATGTGCATATTTGATAACTTCTTGGGCAATTGCTTCTACCTTATCTTCTGTCACCCTAATAGCTGGTCCCGAGATACTTATCGCCGCATCGGTTTTCCCGATTCTATTAAATATAGGAGCACTTACACATCTCACCCCAACTTCATTTTCTTCATTATCTACCGCATAGCCCCTCTGTTTTATAGAATCTAATTCCATTCTGAGAACTTTAAAGTCTGTAATTGTATATTGTGTCCGTTTTTCAATTTTGCTATTATTCCATATCTCTTGTACCTCCTGTTCAGGTAAGTAGGCTAAAATAGCTTTTCCGACCGCTGTGCAGTACATGGGATTTCTCTTCCCGATGGTAGATGCCATACGAATAGTATTGTCCGCTTCAACTTTATCTATATAAACAATGTGGTTACCTTCTCTTACAACAAGGTGTACCACCTCATTTACACATTCCATCAGCTTTTTAGTATAAGCTTTTGAAACACTGACCAGATCGGTATTTTTTATTTTTTTACTCCCCAATTCAAATAATTTTAATGTTGTTTTATATTTATTGGTTTCTATATCCTGAACAACAAAATCCTTGTAAATTAATGTAGACAATAGCCTATACACTGTACTTTTGTGAAGTCCAACTTTTTCGCTTATATCCGTTATTCTCAATCCTTCATTGTAATCTGACAAAAGTTCCAATATGGATAATGCTCTGTCCACTGATTGAATTAAATCTGCCACTTTAAATTCTCCTTTCGATATGTGTTATATTTGGAATTATAACACAAAAAACTAAAAAAACTTGCAATTTATTTTTTCCTTTATTATAATATACTATGAACAGTTTCATTATGCAAACTATATTTTCGTATTACGGAACAATCAAAAAAAGAGGATTGTGTTACTATGCAAAAATTTAATATTCTTAAGACAATTCAAAATACAGGTATTGTAGCTGTAATCAGAGCAGAAAATGAACAAAAAGCAAAATATATTGCATGTGCCTGCATGAAAGGTGGTATCGATATCATCGAAATTGCCTTCACTGTACCGGGGGCCCATAAAGTAATTGAAGCCTTATCTAAAAAATTTGAGAATACCCTATTAATAGGGGCGGGAACTGTTCTTGATAGTGAAACTGCAAGAACAGCTATTTTTGCAGGTGCCCGATATATTGTCAGCCCCGCTTTTGATTTGAATACTTCGAAATTGTGCAATCGATATCAAATTCCCTATATGCCCGGCTGCATGACTCTTACAGAAATAATCAAAGCCATGGAAGCTGGAGCAGATGTGATCAAGGTATTTCCCGGAAGCATATTCGGTCCATCGTTTATAAAAACAATCAAAGATCCTTTGCCGCAAGCCAATCTTATGCCTACAGGTGGAGTCAATTTAGACAATGTAGATCAATGGATCAAAAATGGCTGCATAGCCGTTGGAGTAGGTAGGGCGCTTACCAAAGGCTCTGCTGAAGAGATTACTAAAACTGCTGAACAATTTATTAAAAAAATCAAAGAAGCTAGAAAGTAAATTCCTATAGATAGGAGGTTGCAAAAAATGAAGAAAGTTGTTACTTTTGGCGAAATCATGCTTAGACTTTCCACTCCAAGATACGAACGATTCGTACAAGCCAGCTCTTTTGATGCCGTCTATGGTGGCGTAGAAGCAAATGTTGCCATATCTCTTGCAAATTTTGGCCTTGATGCTTATTTCGTTACCAAATTACCCGAAAATGAGATCGGTCAAGCTGCCGTCAATCATGTCAGAAATTTTGGCGTTCATACAAATTACATTGTTAGAGGTGGTAATCGAATAGGCATTTATTATTTAGAAACCGGAGCCTCCATGAGACCTTCAAAGGTCATTTACGATAGGGCCCATTCTTCTATTGCCGAAGCTGATGTGTCCGATTTTGACTTTGATGAGATTTTTAAAGATGCAGACTGGTTCCATTTTTCAGGAATTACTCCTGCCTTAAGCGAAAAATCTACCTTGCTCACTGAAAAAGCTTTAAAAGCAGCTAAAAAACATGATGTGACAATATCAATGGATTTAAACTATAGAAAAAAACTATGGACGCCGGAACGAGCACAGCAGGTAATGACTCGTCTGATGAAATATGTAGATGTATGTATTGGGATCTTCATTAAAAATGAAGAAAACGGAAAATTCGAATTCGATGTTCAACCAAAAACCACAGATATTACAAAAGGTCAGTTGAAATTGAAAGAATACAATAATATCTTTAAGCAAATGATGGATAACTTCCATTTCAAATATGTGGTCAGCACTCTAAGAAAGTCCTATTCAGCCTCTGATAATAGCTTATCAGCATGTATTTATGATGGAAATGAATTTTATCATTCTAAAGAATATGATATTAGAATAGTAGATAGAGTGGGTGGTGGGGATTCCTTCGCAGCAGGACTAATATATGGATTATTAATCGGCAAAAACTTTAGAGATGCTTTAGATTTTGGTGTTGCTGCATCCGCCCTCAAGCATACAATCCATGGCGATTGTAATATGGTCAGTGTTAAAGAAGTAGAAAGTTTATTGCAAGGAGATACTTCCGGAAGGATACAAAGATAGTCATCTACAACTATATAGATAACAATATTTTCTGACAGGGCTGTCAATCAAAAAATTGACAGCCTTTCTCTATCCAGTATATTCTATATTATATACTCAATCACAAAATTTTTGATTGTTTGGACTAAATTATCGTAACTCATACACAATATCTTTCAAATGATAATTTTTTATATACGATTGCAATTCGCTTTCAATACGTCTATTACCGAATTAGAGGCTTTGAATATGTTAATCTCAATACAATCCATAAGTTTTGTTTACATCTTGAACAAAAATTATGCCACTGCCTGGTCGATCAATTTCAAACTGTTCTCTGATGGAGCGGATGATCGAGTCCGCTTGCTCATCCTGACATAAGATTAGAACTATCTCTTTTTCCGGTTCTATAGGCATAGAAAACAATATATTGGTTTCATGTATGCCTGAGCCTCTTCCGTTAATTATAGTTCCCCCTCTGGCGCCTGCTTCATTCGCTATATCCATAACATCTCCACCCTTGCCTTTATCCACTATTATCCATACAGCTTTATGCATCGTGTTTTCCACACCTCTACTTTCTTGAATATCACTAGATTTATAATTTCTAGCCCCAAATATACCTGCCACTGAAGTGGCAAAAGCTACACCGTGATTTGGTTTGCTCAAATTAAATTCACTATTAATTTTCTCAAGGGCATTACAAGCTGTTTTTCTATCAGATATCATCAAAATGATTTCTTTTCTGGTATCTGACAAATCCAAAATCTCTAAAAGCCGACTTTTAACAGTCCCTTTTCCTAAGCAAATTGTAGCACCTAGAATACCTTTTTGTTTAGCAAATCTGACTATCCTGGTTGCTAAACCCCAGTTTACAATGATACAGATCAATTCAAGCTCCCCTGCATAAGGATTGTCACTCATTTTCCTCCATCCCTCCTTTTGCTGATTTCACTTTTAAAATAAGACCTAATATCTGTAAGGCTATCAAAGGCGTTAGGGCTACCATCGCAATCATGCCG
This sequence comes from Clostridia bacterium, assembly GCA_028698525.1. Taxonomy (NCBI): domain Bacteria; kingdom Bacillati; phylum Bacillota; class Clostridia; species Clostridia bacterium. The sequence goes on along the minus strand of JAQVDB010000068.1, from coordinate 2,557 downwards.
AATCCATCTACTAAAACATTTGCTCCCTCTACTGCTTCGGCAGCTCCCTGTGCAAAAGCTAATATAAATGTAGCAGTCATAGGCCCGGAAGCAACTCCCCCAGAATCAAAGGCAATCCCTACAAATAGTCCTGGAACAAAAAAAGTAAGAAAAATTGCAATCAAATATCCAGGCAGTAAATAATGCCATAGCTGAATTGCGGGAACTATTATCCTCAATATGGATAAAGCTACTGCGAAACCTACGCCGATAGAAAGTGCCATTAATACAATCTTCCTTCTTATATATCCGCTGGTGATATCTTCTACCTGATATGTCAATACATAAACTGCCGGCTCGGCCAATATTGTTACCAAACCTAGGACAAACCCTATAATAACAATTAGAAACTTGTTGTCCAATGATGCAAGGCTGTATCCTATCACACTGCCTACATCCATAAATCCAGCATTCACACCTACTAAAAACAGCACCAATCCGATGAAAGTATATAAAAGTCCCTTTATAACTTTTCTTAATGCCTTTCTGGATAATTTGAAAGATATTTTCTGAAAAACTAAAAGTATTACTACCAGTGGAAGCAAAGCAATCAAAATCTCGGCAGCTATAGTAGGAAGCTTTTGAATAAATGGTGCTATAATTGAATTTGATTGGTATAAATTATACTCAAGGCTACCTGAAATTTTATCTACTTTAAACACAATACTCATCACCATAACTGCTATTATAGCACCAGCTGATGTAATACCCACCAATCCAAAACTATCTTGTTCAGAAGCTTCACTATCTTTCTTTAATCCGGACACTCCTGCAGCCAAGGCCAAAATGAAAGGCACAGTAAGCGCCCCTGTAGTAGCACCGGAAGCATCAAAAGATATAGCTAAAAATTCCGGAATTGTAAATAAAGATAAGATAAAGATGATTGAATATAATACAGTTAATATCTTATACAAAGCAATATTATATACTATCCTTATTAAACCTAGCGAAAGTAGCACACCTATACCGATAGACACTACTATAAGGACGCTTGACTTGGATATAAAACCTGATGTGACAGAATCTACTTGACTAGCGAGTATATGTAAATCAGGTTCAGCTATAGAAATAAAAAAGCCAAGAATTATTCCAGAAATAGTCAATATCAATACCCTATTACTTTTAGCGATATGAGAACCTGCAAATTTTCCTATAGGAGTAATGCCAATGTCCACTCCGAATAAAAATATCGACAAGCCCAAAATTATCAATAATGCACCAAACAAAAACCTCAACAGTTGGTCAGTCTCAAGTGGGACTATGGTAAAATTCAGCATCAGCACGATCACAGTGATGGGAAACACAGCTAATAAAACCTCTTTAAATCTATCAATTAATACGTTCAAATACACACCACTCCTTTTTTCGGCAATCTATAAAAGTTCACAATAATTCTTTCAACTTTTAATATAACACATAAATTAATTTATAATCAAAACTTTTTAATATATTCTATATATAAAAAAACCTCTAAAACGTTTATCGTTTTAGAGGTTTTTTATAGTCTTTGGTTGCGGGGGCAGGATTTGAACCTGCGACCTCCGGGTTATGAGCCCGACGAGCTACCATACTGCTCCACCCCGCGATATTGTATTTTAAGTGACAGGTATTATTATATATATAAAATTAAATTATGTCAATCGTATTTTTAAATGATTTTAGATAAAAGTTCTATTATAAGAAGCGGAACAAAAAACATCATCACGATACCCATGGAAACCAAAACTCCACTTATCCCTCTACCTATATTCGAATTTTTAAGTATGCGTATCATATCCTCGCCCCTCCAATTCAATAATTTGATCTTATATTTATATAATACCCATTATCTATTTAAAATATCTTACGTAACCTTTATTATTTTTTTAATAATTTATAAACAGTGTTAAAAAGCTATTAATATATGTTACAAATATGTTTCTAAACACATTTTTGTAAAATGTTTATGTGCTTATGTAAACTATTGTATTGAAATAAAAAAATCACCTTTCGGTGATCTGTATGTTCTTTATGTAGCTTTCGAATATTTCTACTTCAACTTCTCGGCCGTTTTCTGCTGGCAATTCTTTGTTTGAATCTATATAAAATATCTTTTCTACATCTCCTTCTGTTATAAAAACTTTCCAAAAAAACAACCTATTTCTAAAAACTCTTTTTTGGTCTCCTATTTTCAACTTTCCCCTTACTTTATGGGATTTTCCTTTGAACATATCATTTAGAAATAAAAAATATCTATACAGCGGTTCTCCCACCATTCCCCATAAAAATATGGACAAAACCACAAATATTAAAGTGAAGTTTCTACCAAAGGTGATGTTCCTATCAACAATGCAATATACAGATATCACTAAAAATATAGCAATCAAAACAAAGCTTGTAATAAAAAATATGTTTTTATGTCTTTTAGCTTGCTCCAGATCATTGGAACTATACATCACAATTCCTCCGTTTTTAACTGAACTATTAAAGAATAGCAATCTATCTATATTGAATATTATATATCAACACAAAAAAATAT
>JAQVDB010000067.1 GCA_028698525.1 Clostridia bacterium | reverse complement strand
TTTAATCAAATCTTTGGATAACTTTTCAAAATCTGTGGATAATATCTAAAACGTTATCTTCTTTTGTGGATATCTTTTAATTTTTTATATGTTTTCTTGTTTATTAAAAAAATGGGGAAACTCAAACAACAAAAGTGTTGCAAAAAAAAACAAATTATTGTACAATATGTGATAATACTTTTAGATGCCATTATATTTCTTATAAAAAGCGTTGAAGGGACTAGTAGGTAATATCCAGATGATTACAGGGAGCCGGGGAAAATGAGAACCGGTATCGTCTATATTATTGAACATCATCCCGGAGCTGTATGGCTGAACTTTAAGTAAGTCATGCCGGAGTCAATTATACCCGTTAAAGTATTGAGGTATAAGCATTTTTCAAGAAATGCCGTACCTTTAAAGTGTATTGCTATAAGCAATAAAATAGGGTGGTAACACGGAAGATAAGCTTTTCGTCCCTAACAGTATATGTTAGAGATGAAGGGCTTTTTTTATACGTATTCTTAGTTATATTCAAAGGTTTTATGTAGGAGTTTAAATTTGAATATTGTGTTAAATAAAAAATGGAGAGGTGATTTTAATTGAAGATGAAGGGTGCAAGGGTTATCCTAGAATGCTTGAAGGAGCAGAAAGTGGATACAGTGTTCGGATATCCTGGTGGAGCGGTACTTCCTATATATGACGAATTTTATGATTTTGAAGGTATAAAGCATATATTGACGGCCCACGAGCAGGGTGCTACTCATGCGGCAGATGGATATGCCAGGGCAACGGGAAAAGTAGGGGTGGTATTTACTACGTCAGGACCGGGAGCTACCAACGCTGTTACGGGTATAGCTACAGCTTATATGGACTCTGTTCCATTGGTGGTGTTTACTGGACAGGTGGCATTGAGTCTTTTGGGCAAAGATTCTTTTCAAGAGGTTGACATAACGGGAATTACAGTGCCGATAACAAAACATAATTATATAGTTAAAGATGCTAGCAAACTGCCGGAAATAATAAGGGAAGCGTTTGATATTGCAAGATCAGGCAGACCAGGACCGGTGCTTATAGATGTACCTAAGGATATACAAGGTGCTGAAATAGACTATGTTCCTTGCGAAGTAGATACTAGCTTTAAGACATATGATAAATACAATAGATATTACACCGATGGAGAGCTGCATGAAAGATGTGTGAAAAATGCAATGGAGGCTATAAATAGCAGTGAGAAACCTGTGATTTATGCCGGGGGCGGAGTCAAGATTTCATGTGCTCAGCAGCAATTGAAAGAGTTTGCAGAGAAGATAAATGCTCCTGTAATGTGTTCATTGATGGGATTAGGAGGTTTCCCGGGAGATCACCCATTATATCTAGGTATGGTGGGGATGCATGGAACAAAATATTCTAATTATGCGGTATACGAATCTGACTTGATAATAGCGGTGGGAGCCAGGTTCAGCGACAGGGTTATAAGCAAAGTGGAAAAATTTGCGCCAAGCGCTAAGATAATGCATATTGATATTGACCCTGCTGAACTGGGTAAAAATATAGATGTAGATTATCCGATAAATGGTGATGTGAAAGAGATATTGGAACGGTTGAATGTAGAAGTATGTGCAAAGAATAATATTGAATGGAATAAAAGGATAGAAGGCTGGAAAAACCGATACCCTTTAAGAGTTATAGAAAATGGTGCTTTAAAACCGCAATATATAGTGCAGAAAATATATGAACTTACCAAGGATTATGGTATTGTGACTACCGAAGTGGGACAAAACCAAATATGGGCAGGGCAGTATTTTAATTATTCTAGGCCCAGAACTTTTATATCTTCAGGTGGACTGGGAACTATGGGCTATGGGCTGGGTGCCTCTATCGGGGCACAGATAGGTTGTCCAGATAACAGAGTTATAAATATAGCAGGTGATGGCAGTTTTAGAATGAACTGTAATGAACTTTCAACTATAAGCAAATATAAGTTGCCGATAATACAGGTAGTGTTGAACAATGGATCCCTCGGGATGGTGAGGCAATGGCAGGAATTATTTTACCAAGGCAGATTTTCTAGCACTACTTTAGGCCATGAGGTAGATTTTATCAAATTAGCGGATGCTTACGATATAAAAGCCAAAAGGATTACCCAAAATCAAGAGGTTGAACCTGTATTAAAAGAAGCATTGAGTGCAAATGAACCTATATTGATAGAATGTTTGATAGATAAGGACGAAAAGGTGTTTCCAATAGTACCGCCGGGAGCGCCTATAAAAGATATAATTGAAGAGTGACAGTGTTAAAATATCAGTCTGCTATCTGATATAACTTATTTTAAGTGATGCGGACAGCAGACTGATGAACAGACCAAAAAATATATTTTAATTACTGTAAAGAACAAAAATCAATAGCATAGCATATATGATGAATAATATTCCTTGACGGATAAAAGAAGAAGGCGATACAAATTTTATTTGCTCGCCTTTTCTAAACTTTCACCTATATTATACGGGTATAAGTGACCCTTTATTGCATTTTTAAGACCTTGGAAATTCTTGTTTTCTATATTTTTGACTATTTTCCTGTGATCATCAATAATCCTTTGATTTGATTTTTGCCGAGAGCTGATATCTTTGTTCAAAAAGCTGGAATCATTGATGAATGAGTTAAAATGCTCTCTCAATATCTTATAAAATCCGTGTAATACTGTATTTTTTGAACATTTTAATACTACAGTATGAAAGTAAAGATCTTCTCTATAAAACCCTTCAAAATTGCCGGATTCATTGTGTTTTATCATTTTATCGATACTGCGGTGCAGTTTTTCAATCTGCTTATCATCTGCTCTTTCTATGACCAAAGGAAGTACTGCAAACTCTATCATAGCCCTTGCTTCTGCAAGTTCCTTGCTTTTGATGTTGTTGATGTGCATCGAAAGAGAAAATTGACTGGTAAGGGATGCGAAGTCAAAGTCTTTTATGATCATCCCTTGTTTTTGCTTTGATTCAATCAATCCTATAGATTTTAAAGATTGAAGGGCTTCTCTAAGCGTGGTTCTGCTTATTCCAAGGCTTTGGGTCAATTCGCTTTCGGTAGGTAATCTATCTCCCGGTTTTAAGTCGTTATCCAATATATATTTTTGTATTTCATCGACTGCTTGTTCATAAAGATTACTTTTTTTAATAGGTTTCATAAATATAACTCCTGTTTTGTTCGATATCTTTATTTATACTCCAGTTGGAGCATATTTATAATAATATTATAATACAACAAATGCTTTTGTAAAGTTTAAAGCAATTGTAAATAAAAGTTTCAAACTTACGTTAATATATAGTATATATTATATTCTTCAAGTTTTAAATATATAGTTTTACATTTATATCATATTGAATTTAATTGATATATCCTTAAGTTTTGTTATTTGACATATCTATATAGAATGCAGTATAATTTATAGTAATATTATAATACAAAATAGCTTTGGGAGTTTTATACCACCGGTTTATAAATTGGTATTTTTTTAATATATCGTTCGTAAAGAAAACAAAGATCTCTGATACATGTCCAAGGAGAAGGGTAAAAAATTTATTTTGTTGAGGAACGTTGATTTAAAGTTATTTATTATTGCAAAAATACACACCAAAGAGTCAATATATTGCGTTGCATATCCTTCTAATCTTTACTATAATCGAGACCAAAAATCATATAAAGGGATGAGATTATGGAAAGTCATTTCAGAAGAGTCCAACAGATTGCTATTCATCATGGGGAGGAGTATGAAAAGCACAATGGTGCTATTGTGCCTCCCATCTATGAAAATTCTCTATTCAGGTTTCCTGATTTTGATTCATTAGAAGACCAAAATTCATCAAGGTATGCGTATACCCGAATTGATAATCCAAATTATAAGATTGTTGAGAAAAAAATAGCTAAGATGGAAAAAGGCCAAGCAGCACGTTGCTTTGTTTCCGGTGTTTCTGCTATTTTTTCAGCTTTGTCAGCGTTTCTGGAAAAAGATGCTCATGTTATTTCGGTAAGAACTGTATATGGTAGGGTGAATGAATTTCTAAATACTTATTTCAATAGATATGATGTTCAGGTTACGAGAGTAGAAGGTGATGATATAGATGAAATTGAGCAGGCGATAAGACCCAATACAAAGATAATATATCTAGAAAGTCCATCATCACTTATTATGAAATTGCAGGATCTGAAGGCTGTGGCAAAAATTGCAAAGCAAAACGGGATCTACACAATAATAGACAATACATGGGCTACCCCGGTTTTCCAGAATCCTTTGGAATTAGGAATAGATGTGGTGGTACATTCAGTATCAAAATATCTCAGCGGCCACAGCGATATAATAGGTGGTGTGATAGTCTCCAGCCAAGACATAATGGATAGTATACCAAGGTTAGGCAATTTTTTACCACCCTTTGAGGCATGGCTGCTCTTGCGAGGACTGAGAACATTAGGAGTAAGGATGAAGTGTCACCAAGACAATGCATTGGCTGTAGCCAAGTTTTTAGAGAATCACGATAAAGTGCTAAAAGTAAACTATCCTGGGCTGTCTAGTTTCCCCCAGTACCGGTTGGGTAAATCACAGATGAGGGGATACAGTGGTACGTTCAGTTTTGAGCTGGATACCGATAAGCAGGGGATAAGGAGGTTTATAGATGGGTTAAATTTTTTTGCTTTAGGTTCCAGTTGGGGAGGATTTGAAAGTGTAATCTCTGCCTTGGTTGCTGGTAGGAGCGAACAGGATGTAATAGATATAGGTTATTCGCCTAAACAAGTGAGGATTTCGATAGGACTGGAAGACGTGGATTGTCTGCTAGAGGACCTTGAAAGTGCACTAAAGCTTATATAGTTAAGCATATAGAAGATTGAAAAGGAGGATAAGATTGGATATACAGATAACTGCTGAATTGAACGGAAACAGCATTGTTGCTGTACCATTCCAGGATAAAAGGATATTAAACAATGCTGCTCAAGAGTTGTTGGGTGATGTGGATATAAATAAAAGCTGTTATGTTTGTAATGGAAGAATATACATGGTGGGCAATATAATGAATGATAAACATTATCTAATAGCTGTAGATTTAGGGGGATGTCACCAAGAAGATATAAGGAAAATTTATGGAGAATTGATAAGGATTATAGACTGTGAGTATTATGAAAATGTGGTTGTATTTATTCCTAGCATTGAAGGAATCAGTACGGATGATTCACTGAAGGCAATAGTAGAAGGGATAGATCTTGGCAGTTATTCATTTAATAAGTATAAAAGTAAGGATAAACATAGAGACTGTAAGGTTTTACTATATCCTGATGATCAAGAGTTACATGAAGAACTAACTAGGGCATTGGATAGAACCTTATGTATTACTGATAATATAAAATTTGCAAGGGACTTGGTAAATGAGCCGGGCAATAAGCTAAACCCAAAGACTTTTGTGGATAAAATACTCCAATGTACTAAAAATACAAATATACAGGCAGAGATACTCGATGTGGAAGAAATGGAGAATAGAAATATTGCCGGCATACTTGCCGTGGGACGAGGGAGTGAATGTAAGCCCAGACTTGCTTTGTTAAAATATCAAAAAGGTAGTTCAGCTTCTACTATTGCGTTGATAGGTAAGGGAGTGACCACTGACCTTGGAGGTATCAGTTTAAAAATAGGACGGAATTTATCTCCTGCTAGGACTGATCTTGCAGGTGCTGCAGCAGTATTGGCAGCAATTAATATTGCTGATCAGTTAGATATTGATGTTAATATTTATGGAATTATACCTTTAGTAGAGAATATATGCGATGGAAATGCGCTAAAGCCAGGGGAGATTATAAGATACAATAACGGTATTACAGTAGAAATTCAAAATACCGATGCGGAAGGAAGGCTTGTTCTGGCTGATGGGATATTGATGGGCAAAGAACTTGATGCTGACATCATTATAGATGTTGCAACTCTTACTGGGAGTTGTACTCGAGCACTGGGCTCAAAAATTGCAGGAGTTTTAGGGAATGATGCATTGGTGCAAGATATAATAGATTGTGGACAGGAGTGCGGAGAACATTTTTGGCAACTCCCTCTATACCAAGGTTATAGATATGCTCTTGAAAGTGATATAGCTGATATAAGCAATATATCGCTAGAAGAGCCAGGAGTTATAACTGCAGGCTTATTTTTAAAAGAGTTTGCAGGAGATGCAAATTGGGCCCATATTGATATAGCAGGCACTAGAAATTCCAGCAAAACCCAGGGATATATTATAAAAGGAGGGACGGGATTTGGAGTAAAGACACTAGTAAGACTTATTGAAAAATTAGCTAAACAAAATCAATGAGTTCAGATTTGCTGAACACCAATATTTTAAGAGAGGCGGAATAAAAATGACTAAAAAAACTTTTCCTTTAGGTGACAAAGACCTTAAAATTGGTATTTTGGGAATGACAGAGGGGAACGGACATCCTTATTCTTGGAGTGCTATGTTTAACGATTATAATGCTGAATATATGAAGAATTGTCCTTTCCCGGCTATCCCAGCATATCTAGATAAACAGCCAAAGAGCACTATCGGTATCCCTGGTGCTTCTATAACTCATATATGCTGTGATAACAGAGAAGATGCTGAAGATGTTGCAAGAAGTTCTCTTATCCCTAATGTTGTAGACAAACCGGAGGACATGATAGGGCAGGTGGATGCAGTAATAGTAGCAACAGATATAGGATCCGAGCACGTAGATCGTTGTAGGCCCTTTATAGAAGCAGATATTCCTATGTTTATTGATAAGCCTATGGTTGATAACGAAAAGGATTTGAGGATATTTACAAAATGGCATAACGATGGTCATCATTTCGTGTCCTCAAGCTCAATGAGATATACTAAAGAGCTTGAGCCATATCATCAAAACCATTATGAGTTAGGAAAGCTCATGTATATTTGCATTACTATGACAAAAAAATGGGAAACATACGGTATCCATGCCCTAGAGGCTATGTATCCATTGCTTGGTCCAGGGTTTATTTCTATTCAAAATACAGGGACGTACCAAAGAAATATAATACACATAACTCATCAGAGCGGATGTGATGTCAATATTCCGTTATCAGCTGGTATGGCTTCAGGACCTTGTGTACTAATAGGGAGTGCATCTAATATTGTAATAACACCTCAGGATTCTTACTATTCTTTCAAAAAGCAGTTGGATAAATTTGTTCATTGGCTTAGAACAGGAGAAGAACCACAACCCTTTGAGCATACCCAGGAGCTGATGAAGATGGTTATAGGCGGCATAATAAGCCGTGAAGAGGGAAATAGAAAAGTTATGTTGGATGAAATAAAATTGATATAAATTCGGGAGGTAAATAATATGGATATACTTGATGACTTTAATCTTTCAGGCAAGAGCGCTCTTGTTGCTATACCCGAAGGACCTTATGGTAGGGCATCTGCTCTAGCTTTATGTGAAGCCGGAGCATCAGTATACATTGCATCTGATAATATAGGTGCAGCAGAAGAAGTAGCTAAAGACATTAAAAAGCAAGGATTTTCCGTTACGGCCATAGAATATGACCCGGCAAGTGAACAATCGATAATCCAACTCAGAGATAAAATTATTGGAGAAACTGGAAAGCTGGATATATTAGTGTTAAATGCTGGAGAAAGGTTTACCAATGGCTGGAACAATGGTACAGCTGAAGAGCTCTATGAAAATCTTGAGAAAAATCAGATAGGGACCATGCTTATAACTAAGATAATGGGGAACCAAATGGCTGAAAACAAGGCAGGGAGCATAATATTTTTATCCTCTGTATATGCTTTTGTGGGTCCGGATAGATATAATTCAGCTGAATGCCCTGAAATGCAGGATTATGATTTTTCTATAGACAGGGTATTTACTTTTGGAGGTTATGTAAACTATGCTCGTCAAGCAGCCAGCTACCTTGGACAGTTTAATATTAGGGTCAATACAATATGTGCTGCTCCTTTAGACAAGCCGGAAAGATACGCTCAGGAATTTGCTAAACGTACTACGCTCCTGCGAAATGCTAAAGAAAACGATATAAAGGGTCTTGTTGTTTATCTTGCATCAGATGCTTCGTCCTTTGTATCGGGGACTTCAATTCCAGTTGACGGTGGATATATAGCTAAATAAGGAGGTAATAAAATGAATACAATGGAAAGATTTTCACTTAAAAACAAAATTGCACTGATGACCGGAGGAGGAGGTCTTTACGGTAAACAAAGTGCATATGCCCTATGTGAAGCAGGAGCAAAACTGTATATGGCTGTCCGGTCTTTGGATAAGGCCGAAAAGCAGGTAAGGGAAATGAGAAAGCAAGGTCTTGATGTAGAGTTTATAGCTTACGATCAGGGCAGTGAAGAATCCATAAATAATGTTGTGAGTCATGTGATGGATAAAGAAGGCAGGATTGATATTCTGGTAAATGCTGCAAGAGTTCCTGGAGGGCCAGGTGGCTGGGAGCAAACCGAAGAAGGTCATCAACTTTCAACAAAAATAAATTCTTTGGGATTTCTGCTTATTACAAGACTTGTAGGAGAAATCATGATTAAACAGCGAAGTGGCGTTATCATTAATTTTGGGTCAATGATGGGAAGTATCGGTGTTGAGCCTAGAAACTATGATGGATTTCCTGACATGCGTGCTGGTGGTTTTGGTCACGACTATTTCTTTAATAAATCAGCTATAGCAGCATTTACTCGTCAGGCTGCCAGTTATTATGGGAAATACGGTGTGCGAGTGAACTGTTTGAGTCCTGGTGGTCTTCAGTCTGAGAGAACGCCGGAAGAGTTTGTCAAAAACTATTCAAAGCATACTGTTTTAAATCGCATGGCAAACGATGATGACGTGAAAGGAGTTGTTGTTTTTCTTGCATCAGAGGCAAGCTCATACATCACAGGTCAGGATATACTGATGGATGGAGGCTATACATCTATATAATAGAACTAGGGAAATAACTACATAAATTATGAGTTTTCAGGGTTATTAGGTTTTCCTGAAATTCGCAATTTATGTAGTTTGATTTTTATTATTAGAACTTACAAAAATGATGAGGAGGAATAAACATGCTAGTTGGTTTACACAGGGTGGATATTACGCCAGAGGTAGGTATTCCTATAGGGGGCAATGTTAGAGCCGACAATATCTCTAGAGGTATACATGATCCTTTATATGCAAACATAGTTACTATGAAGAATAAGGATGGGAATATATTATGTTTTATAGGATTGGATTTGGTGGGAATATACAGAGAAGAATGTATCAATATAAAACAAGATATAAACAAGTTGACCGGGATACCTGAAAATGCAGTGATTATTAATGCAACGCATACACATTCAGGACCTGATATAGTACGAAAGAGAAAAGGCGGGGTATCTCCTGACACAAGAAAGTATCTAGACCAACTGGTAACAAAAGTATCTTGGGGAGCAAAACAGGCGTGGGAAAACATGATAGAGTGCAAGGTAGGTATAGGCAGAGGATATGAAGATAGCCTGAGCTTTAACCGTAGGATATGGCTCAAGGATGGGACACTACATATGAATTGGGAGGATATACCGGTAGAAGAGATAGATAGACCGGCAGGCCCGATAGATCATGATATATTCGTTATAAAGATAACCGACATGCAGGAAAGATGCATAGGAGTGATGGTCAATTTCACGTTACATGCTGCCGTATTAGTGGGAAAGGATTGGCTTTTTTCAAGGGATTATATAAACGGGTTAGATAATAGAATAAAAGAGAAATTAGGAAAAGACACCTTTGTATACTTTGCAAATGGGGCAGAGGGCGATGTAAACCATATAAACCTATGGCATAAAGAACAGGGCAGAGATTTTGATGAAGCAGATAGGATAGGAAGGATACTGGCAGACAACATACTATACTTTATAGATGACATAGAAGTAAAAGAGGATATAGAGATAAAAGTATCAGCAAGGGATCTGAAGATGCCAATACGGGAGATAACTGAACAAGAGATACGGAATGCTAAAAAATTAGTAGCAGAAATGGGCGATAAAAAGTTAACGTTACTAGATGGGATACCTGATGTAGAGTTTGCAAAATATCTGTTGAATTTAGCTGCGCAAAAAGAGAAATGCAGCTATGAATTAACTTATATACAAGCGATTAAACTGGACGAATTAGTGATAGCTGCATTTCCGGCAGAAGTGTTTGTGGAGTTCCAGCTAAAACTGAAAGAATTATCTCCTCATAGATATACAACGATATTTGGGTTAGCAAACGGCTATAGCGGAGGATATATTCCAACTCCTAAAGCTTTTGATGAGGGTGGATATGAACCAACTACTGGTGTAGGGATATTTGCCAAAGATGCGGGTGATGTTTGGGTAAATACAGCACTCAAAATGATAAAAGAATTTTGATCAATTACATATATATCTTTTTGGTACAGCAGGAGAGGGTTATGCTGTAACAGATGATTGACTAGTTAAGACTTTTTTAAAACAAGGGGAAAATCAATTGTTGCATAATAAATATAACGATGATATAATTTATAGTCAGGTTATCCTTGCCCTGGTCATGCAGGGCCGTTATAGTCCATAAGGAGGTGAAAGCATGCGAAA
>JAQVDB010000066.1 GCA_028698525.1 Clostridia bacterium | reverse complement strand
TTTACGTTTTCCTGAAACTCGTCAATTAGCAAGTCATTCATAAGTCTTGATCAACTCCCCACCTTTAATATATCTTTAAATAAATTATATATTAATAACTAGATTTGTCAATAACACACATAATTTGAGTTTCTTCATTTTTTAACTAAATAAAGAAAACCATGAAAAATTAAAAGATATATACGAAAGGAATCAAATTTTTGAATATTATTTATAGATCTGGTTAAAAGTAATGTAAAAGTTTTCTATTTGTGGTATTTTAAATGTGCTGACAAAAAACACAAGGGAATAGTTCAAAAAACAACTTGTTGACACTATATAATATATATGTTAAAATAATTGTTTATTGACAAAAGTCCAGTATTATAGTATACTTATAGTTAGTGTGTTTATAAATAGCATAACAGGATTTACTAGCTTTTAAGGAGGAAGTTTTTTTATGTTTAAAGTCGGCGACAAAGTAGTATATCCCATGCATGGCGCAGGGATTATAGAGGCAATAGAGGAAAAAGAAATACTGGGCGATAAGAAAAGGTATTATGTATTAAGAATGCCTATCGGTGATATGAAGGTTATGATTCCGATGGATAACATAGATGATATAGGCATAAGAGATGTTATAGGAGATAGCGATGTAGAGAAAGTGATGGAGGTATTAAATGGCGAGGAGACTGAAATGCCATCGAATTGGAACAGAAGGTATAGGGCAAATCTCGAAAAGATAAGGAGTGGCGATATTTTTCAAGTCGCAGATGTTGTTAGAAACCTCATATTGAGGGATAGAGAAAAAGGTCTTTCTACCGGAGAAAGAAAGATGTTGAACAATGCGAAGAGAATTTTAGTCAGCGAATTGGTATTAGTAAAAGAATGCGATGAATCAGATGCGGAAAATTTAATTGAAGAGTCTGTAAATGTTATATGAGCGTCGTAATGACGCTACTTTTTTTATAAAAATCCACTTAAAAAGCACTTCTATATTACTTCCAACAACTACAAGTAAAGATTCATTCACTTAAAACAATCAATAAATCTATATATTAATTATAATTATTTGATATAATGTTAATAATATGAAATGGAGGTGAAATATTTTGGGAAAAAAAATATTGAGATTTTTGTTATCAATTATTGGAGCTGCACTGGGCTATGGTATTGCATATCTAATCATTAATTTATTAATTGTTCTAAATTATATAAATAATCCTGCTTTTTTGATTTCGGTTATTGTATATTCAGTTAGTGCCCTTATAGGATTTATTATTTTATTTTTATCATCCAACTCCATCATTGATCTTTTGATAGGTTGTGCAGATTCGGTGGAACGAAAGTTACAGGAGTTGCCTGTAAAGGATGTTATTTATGGTGTAATTGGTCTCATTGTCGGATTAATAATAGCGGCTCTTATAAGCGTACCTGTACGTTTAATTCCTTCAGATTGGCTGGCTGCTGTGATATCAGTATTTATATATATACTATTAGGGTATCTAGGTATCAATATAGCAGTAAAGAGGAGCGAAGAGATGGATTCAAGTTTTTCCTTCAAGCGGTTTTTTGCCAGGGATAAAAACGAAAAAAACAGAAGACTCTCTCCAAAGATATTAGATACCAGTGTAATAATAGATGGCAGAATTTTTGATATCTGTATGACAGGCTTTATAGAAGGGGAGCTGATAATACCGGAGTTTGTATTAGAAGAGCTCAGACATATTGCTGATTCTTCTGATTCACTAAAAAGGAATAGGGGCAGACGGGGTTTAGATATATTGAATAAAATGCAAAAGGAACTTGATATACCTGTGAGGATATATAATCAGGATTTTCCTGATATCGAGGAAGTGGATAGCAAATTACTAAAGCTGGCTCAGCAGTTGAATGGAAAGGTACTGACTAATGATTATAATCTAAATAAAGTTGCCGAATTTCAAGGGGTTTTTGTACTGAATATAAATGAGCTTGCAAATGCTGTAAAACCCATAGTATTACCTGGCGAAGAAATGGTGGTACAAGTAATAAAAGATGGAAAAGAATCGGGACAGGGTGTTGCCTATCTCGATGATGGAACTATGATAGTTGTTGATGGGGGTAAAAAACATGTAGGTCAAACTATAGAAGTGTTAGTTACCAGCGTGCTCCAGACCGCAGCTGGGAGAATGATATTCGCTAAACCAAAGTCTGTAGGTAGAGCAGTCTAGTAAGCCTTCTCAAATCCGAGAAGGTTTTTTTATAGCCAATTATTATTATTTATGATAATATTATTAGGACTTATGATAATATTATTAGAGAAAAAGCAAAAGATAATAAAACCAGTTTAGAAAACAGATGGTGATAACAATGGGACAATTAGGTGACTATAATATTTCGGCTGTTATCGTAGCGGCAGGGAGAGGTCAGAGGATGAACACTCCTTTAAGAAAACAGTTTATTAATTTAGAGGGTATGCCGGTGCTTGCACGTACTATAGAAGTTTTTCAATCCTGTGAATATATAGACAATATAGTTCTTGCAATCAATATTGAAGATATAAATTATTGTAAATATGATATTGTTAATACATATGGATTTACAAAGGTAAGGGCTGTGGTAGAGGGTGGCGAAACCAGGACTGATTCTGTGTATAACTGCCTCAAAGCTCTAAAGCGGGATACTGACTATGTGGTGATACACGATGGGGTTAGACCCCTTGTAACAGATAAAATAATACTGGATACTTTGGTTTGTGCTGTAGAATATGGCTGCGCTGTAACTGGTATGCCTGTTAAAGATACAATAAAGGTTGTGGATGGAGACAATGTTATTTCAAATACTCCGGACAGGCAGAAGTTATGGGCTGTACATACGCCGCAAATTTTCAGGTATGATATAATAACAGACTGCTATAATAAGGCATATAGTTCAAAAATCATAGGCACTGATGATGCCTTTCTTGCAGAGACTTTTGGTTATCCCGTAAAGATGGTAGAAGGTAGTTATGACAATATAAAGATAACAACTGAAGAAGACATAGCTTATTGTGAAAGTGTGATCAGGACTAGGGAGGGTGGCCGGCTTGCGCGTAGGAATAGGATATGATGTGCATCAATTGGTTAAAGGTGAACAGCTGATTCTTGGGGGGGTACATATTCCTTACGAAAAAGGACTTAAAGGTCATTCGGATGGGGATGTTTTGCTGCATGCATTGATGGATTGCTTGTTAGGAGCGGCGGGAGAGGGAGATATTGGGCAAAAGTTTCCCGACCGGGATCCTAGGTTTAAAGATGTGAGCAGCCTTTTATTATTACGTGAAGTATATGAACTTATCAGGCAAAAAGGATATAGAATAAATAACATTGATATGGTAATAATTGCACAGAAGCCTTATATAAATAAATATAAACAGGAGATATTGCACAACATATGTGGTATATTGGATATAGACAAACAAAACATCAACTTAAAAGCCACTACAACAGAGAACCTTGGATTTGAGGGAAGGGGTGAGGGTATAGCAGCATGGGCTGTGTGTACTGTAGATGTATAATTTGGTAAGTATGGGAAAATATTAAGAGAAAGATAATATTGTTGGGAGGTTTTCTCATGAAAAGGGTATTGGCATTGGTTTTGTTGATTTTTATTGCAGTGCAGTCATTTGCATACGCACAACAGTCGGATACAATAGTTACTTTTGGGGCCGACATAAAGGAAAGTGATAAGCAGCAGATGCTTCAATTATTTGGAGTTCAGCCTGATGAAGTGAAGACTATAGAAGTTACAATAGATGAAGCTAGGAAACAATTAGAAGGAATTGCATCTAGGGAAGTGATAGGTACTAAGGCCATCTCATGTGCATATATTGAGAAGAAGGAAGAAGGTTATGGGTTGGATATAGAGACCCATAATGTGACACATGTTACATCTGATATGTACAGAAATGCCTTGGTCACAGCAGGAGTAAAAGATGCAAAGGTGGTTGTTGCAGCGCCTTTTAATGTATCAGGTACAACTGCTTTAACCGGTATAATGAAAGGTTTTGAAGATATAACCGGTGAAGATATCCAATTGGATAATAAAAAGCTTGCAGGAGAAGAGATATTACAAACAGTAGAACTTTCAAAAAAGATAGGTCCTGATAAAGCCTCTGAACTCATTAAGATAGTTAAAGAGAAAGTGGCTGATAAGGACGTTAAAGACGAACAGGATATAAGAGAAATTGTTAAACAGGTTGCTAAAGAAATCGGCGTAGAATTGAGTGAGCAAGACATAGAAAACATTGTTCAATTTATCAAAAAGATGATTAGTTTAATTCCTGACCTTAGGGAAAATCTTTCGTCTGAAGAAGCAAGGAATATATTTAGGGTTATAGCTGATGCAATAGGCAACCTTTTCAAATGGATAGCATCTTTATTTTAAGAGAGAAACTAATAATCGAAGTAATATACATACATATTGACTAAGGGGGATAAAAATGCCTAAGATAAGAACTAGGTTTGCTCCCAGTCCTACAGGAGCAATACATTTAGGGAATATGAGGACAGCTTTGTTCAATTATTTGTTTGCGCGAAGCAATGCGAATGCGGAATTTGTATTAAGAATAGAGGATACAGATTTAAAAAGATCATCCGGTGAATATGAACAATGTATATATGATGAATTAAACTGGTTGGGAATAGATTGGGACGAAGGACCGGACAAAGGAGGACAGTATGGTCCATATAGGCAGAGTGAGAGATTAGAACTGTATAAACAATACGCTAAGCAGCTTATAGACTCAGGATATGCCTATTATTGTTATTGTACTCCCGAAGAAGTAGAACAAGACAAAAAGTTATCAGTGCAGAAAGGCGGTATTCCTAAGTATTCAGGTAGGTGTAGAAACCTGTCACCGGGGCAGATAGAAGAGTATAAAAAACGAGGCAGAAAACCCATAATTCGATTCAAAGTCCCTGAAGACCAAGTAATTGTTTTTGAAGATATGATAAAGGGTAAAATAACAATGAAGGCAGATACTCTTGGTGGAGATATGGTTATATTTAAATCAGATGGGATGCCTACTTACAATTTTGCCGTTGTAGTAGATGATGCATTGATGGAGATTACCCATGTGATAAGGGGAGAAGATCATCTGTCCAATACACCCAAGCAGATCCTCATTTATAAAGCACTGGGATTTGATATACCTATGTTTGCACATGCACCGTTGATATTGGGACCGGACAGAACCAAGCTGAGCAAGCGGCATGGCAATACTTTTGTAGGGCAATATAGGGAAAAAGGCTACCTTCCTGAAGCCTTGTTTAATTATCTTTCTCTGCTGAGCTGGTCCCCGGAAGGTGAGCAGGAGCTGTTTATAAAAGAAGAGATAATATCACAGTTTGCTATGAATAGAGTATCTAAATCCAATCCTGTATTCGATATAAAAAAATTAAACTGGATAAATGCCCATTATATAAAAGAAAGCAGTGCGGATAGGATTACTAAACTGGCTATTCCCCGGTTAGTAGAAAAAGGCTATGTAAAACAACCGGTAGACGAATCAATGTATAACTGGATTAAAAAGGCTGTTATTTCGGTAAAAGACAGCTTATCCTATATTGATCAAATAGACCAAGAGTTAAAGATCTATTTTCAACAAGAGGTGGAGATGGATAAACAAGCTAAAGAAGTTTTAAGCGCTGACCATGTGCCTATGTTGCTAGAAACTTTGAAGAAAAAGATACAAGAGGCAGATATAATAGACCAAGAATTTTCACGTCAGCTGTTCAAAATTTTGAGAAAAGAGACCGGTGTTAAGGGTAAAGGCCTGTATATGCCTATACGAGTAGCTCTTACAGGGCAAACCCATGGACCTGAACTTTATGAGATTTTTGATATATTGGGTAGGGAAAAAATACTGAATAGAATTGATTTGATACTAAAAGATGTTGTATAATATATAAATAAAAATTAATATTTTGTGATGAATGGGAGAAGTAGACAAATAAAATCTACAGAGAAAAACCATCACCGGCTGAAAGTGGTTTTGATCAATTTTTGTTGAAATGCGCCCGGGAGCAGGAACCACGTCTTTTTATGGATGGAAGGTTCCCGGCAAGATGCCGTTATATTTTCCGAGGTGGAGCGTTTTGCTCAAGCAAAGTGGAACCGCGAGGTAAAACTTCGTCTTTGTTGTGATATAAAAGACGAAGTTTTTTGTTTTATAAAGGAGGTTTATGTGTATATGTTTGATAATATAAAACATGACATAAAAGCAGTATTAGAACGTGATCCTGCGGCTAGAAATTGGTTTGAAGTAATCCTCTGTTATTCAGGATTTCATGCCATCCTTTTGCATAGAATAGCTCATTTTTTTCAAAATAAAAACATGAAATTATTTGCTAGGATAATTTCGCAGCTGAATAGGTTTTTTACCGGTATAGAAATCCATCCCGGAGCAAAGATCGGAAAAGGGCTGTTTATTGACCATGGTATGGGAGTTGTTATAGGTGAGACTACTGAAATAGGGAATAATGTAACAATATATCAAGGAGCGACTTTAGGGGGTACTGGAAAGGAAACAGGCAAAAGGCACCCTACTATTGGCGATAACGTAGTGATAAGTTGCGGGGCCAAAGTATTAGGTCCTTTTAAAGTAGGAGATAATTCTAAAATAGGTGCAGGAGCAGTTGTATTGAAGGAAGTGCCAAAAGACTGTACTGTTGTAGGAGTGCCAGGGAGGATAGTCAGAAAAGATAATAAACCATTTTATGAAAGGGATAAGGCATGTGATATAGATTTAGATCAAGTAAAATTGCCAGATCCCGTAAATGAGGATTTGGAAAAGTTGATCCATAAGGTTAAAGAACTGGAAGAAAAATTGATTTCACTGGAGGCGAATTATAAAAATGAAGCTATATAATACTTTATCTAGAAAAAAAGAAGATTTTATGCCGTTGAAAGATAAGCAAGTTACTATGTATTCATGTGGCCCAACGGTATATAACTATATCCATATCGGCAATGCAAGGCCTTTTATAGTATTTGATACGTTGAGAAGATATATGGAGTATAAAGGATATGATGTAACCTTTATACAAAATTTTACCGATATTGACGATAAGATGATAAATAAAGCAAATCAAATGAATATAAGTGTTAAAGAATTAGGAGAAAAATTCATAAAAGAATATTTTACAGACGCTGATGCACTAGGTATAAAAAGGGCGACAGTGCACCCTAAAGCTACAGAGCATATTCAAGATATCATAAAGTTTATACAAAAGATCATTGATAAAGGTTATGCTTATGTCATAGACGGGGATGTATATTTTGATACCTATAAGTTTGATGAGTACGGCAAGTTATCACACCAGAATTTAGAAGAACTAGAAAGCGGAGCTAGGATAGAAGTCAACCAAAAGAAAAAGAACCCAATGGATTTTGCAGTATGGAAGGCACAAAAGGCTGGGGAGCCTGGCTGGGATAGTCCTTGGGGCAAAGGAAGGCCGGGCTGGCACATAGAATGTTCTGTTATGGCAACTAAATATTTAGGGGATACTATAGATATTCATTCTGGAGGACAGGATTTAATATTTCCTCACCATGAAAACGAGATAGCTCAAAGCGAGTCTGCAACAGGAAAGCCCTTTGCAAGATACTGGTTGCATAACGGTTATATAAATGTGGATAATAAAAAAATGTCAAAGTCCCTGGGCAACTTTTTTACAGTGAGAGATATAATTCAAGAGTATGACCCGGAAGTAGTGAGATTTTTTATGCTTTCAGCCCACTATAGAAGCCCTATTAATTTTAGCAAGGATTTGATTGAGCAAGCAAAGAGCAGTCTAGGGAGGCTTTATAATGCAAAAAATAATCTTGAGTATATACTGGATAGAGCTCAAGATAGATCGATGGGAAAGAACGAGCTAGAATTGTTTGACAGCCTAGAAAGATATAAGGATAAGTTCGAAAAAGCTATGGATGATGATATAAATACTGCAGATGCAATAGCAGCATTATTTGAATTGGTCAAGTTCTCCAATTTAAACTTAAGCAATTCATCTTCTAGGGAGCTAGTATTGGCAGCATACAATACACTTGTAAAACTTTCTTCAGTATTAGGAATACTAAATAAACAAAAGCAAGTATTAGATGGAGAGATAGAAAAACTGATCCAGGAAAGGCAAGAGGCTAGGAAACAAAAAAATTGGGCGCTGGCTGATGAAATACGTGATCGATTAGCAAAACAGGGTATAATTCTTGAAGATACTCCTGATGGGGTAAAATGGAAGAGAACTCGGGAGATATAAAAATGACTGAAAACCCCAAAAACACAATCATGGGGGACGTGACATTTGATGAGAAGGAAGTACTAGCTTTGTCCCCCCTTTTACTTGCTTATATAGGAGATAGCGTATATGATACATTTATTAGGACTATGCTGTTAAAAAACAAAAAAATTACCGTTCATAAAATGCATATAGAGACCATTAAATATGTAAAAGCTGAGGGACAGGCGAATACATTGGGCAAGATAATGAATATGCTTACTGATCAAGAGAAAGAAATTGTCAGAAGAGGTAGAAACGTTAAACCACATACTGTGCCTAAAAATGCAGATGTTATTAAATATAGGTATGCCACAGGATTGGAAGCTTTGATCGGGTATTTATTTCTTATGGGTCAAGCAGAAAGGCTTAATGAAATTTTAAACGCTTGTTTTTTAGCAGACTAATTTAGAAAGAGGGGCAAGAAATGTTCTATAATAAAGATAATAGTGAATATCTTTATATCCAAGGAAGAAACCCAGTATTAGAAGCCCTTAAATCTAATAAGGATGTTAAGGAGATATTTATTTCAAAGACTGCTAGAGGTAAAGTCGTTGAAGAAATTGAAAGTCTAGCCTCTAAAAGAGGGATCGATTTATCTATAATAGACAGGCATGAAATCGACAGGATATCTACCACTCCCAACAACCAAGGAGTTGTGGCATTGATGCCCCCTTATGAATATTCAACAATTGAGGACATATTGGATAGCGCCCATTCAAAGGGAGAATATCCTTTTATAGTTATACTGGATGAAATAGAAGATCCTCAAAATTTAGGTTCGATAATAAGAGTGGCTGAGTGTCTGGGGGTTCACGGTATTATCATTCCTAAAAGAAGGGCTGCACAGGTAAATACAACAGTAGCTAAAGTTTCTGCTGGTGCTATTCATTATATTCCTATTTGTAGAGTAACAAATATAGCAAATACCATAGATAGACTGAAAGAGCAAGGTGTTTGGGTAGCGGGTGCAGATATGCAAGGCCAGGAATGTTCTAGAGCAGAACTTGACGGCAGTTTAGCTTTAGTTGTGGGTAATGAAGGAAAAGGCTTGGGTAGACTAGTCAAGCAAAAATGTGATTTCATCATCAGTATTCCTATGGGAGGACATATACAATCCTTAAATGCGTCAGTTGCCGCAGGTATATTAATATATGAAGTGGCTAGACAAAGGCGGAGCGGGGGGTAATGTTTTGAAGGAGTATTTGTTGGTTGATGGTTATAATATAATAAATGCTTGGACTGAGCTCAAACAAATAAAAGATAACAATAATATAGAAGATGCCCGTCAAAAGCTCATAGATATACTGTCGAGTTATCAAGGGTTTAAGGGCAATTTCATCATCATCGTTTTTGATGGCCATATGGTTCAAGGGAATATTGAAAATCATATACTTTATAGCGGTTTAGAAGTTGTGTTTACAAAGGAAGGGGAGACTGCCGACAGATATATAGAGAGATATACTTATTCAAAGAAAATGGATGATTTGATAATAAAAGTTGCAACTTCTGATCGGATAGAACAGAATATCGTTATGGCAAATGGTGCATTGAGAATGTCAGCCCGGGAACTGTATAAAGAAGTGATGTTAGGGTATAACAATATGAGGGTTAAATTTATTGATAATGTAAAGCCTGTACCGCATAAACTGGGCAATAGGTTGCATCCCTTGACAGTTAAAAAATTGGAAAAGTGGAGAAGAGAATGATAACCTTGACTATTGCTTGAAGTGTAATGTATAATATTGTGTATATAAGTGGCCTTTATTTGATTATTTGGGGGAGATGTGGGTGGACATTAATGCAATAAAGAAGGCTCCTGTGGACTATGAAATGATGTTGGATGAGGATATAGTAGAGTATGCAAAGAATGGAGATAGTATTGCATTAGAGTATTTGATCAACAAATATAGGAATTTTGTAAGAGCAAAGGCAAGGTCATATTTTTTGATAGGGGCAGATAGAGAGGATATTGTCCAAGAGGGAATGATAGGCTTATATAAAGCCATAAGGGATTTCCGCAGGGATAAATTATCTTCTTTTAGGGCTTTTGCTGAACTGTGCATAACAAGACAGATAATTACTGCCATAAAAACAGCCACAAGACAAAAGCATATTCCTTTGAATTCATATATTTCGTTGAATAAACCTATATATGATGAGGAATCAGACAGGACTTTATTAGATGTGCTATCAGGCACTAAAATATCTGACCCTGAAGAACTCATAATAAGCAGAGAAGAGTTTAATAATATCGAGTCTAAAATAGGTGAGGTGCTAAGCGATCTAGAGTGGGAAGTGTTGATGTCTTATCTTGAAGGGAAATCATATCAGGAGATTGCACTTGATTTGGACAGGCACATAAAATCTATAGATAATGCACTTCAAAGGGTAAAAAGGAAGCTGGAAAGATATTTAGAAGGTAGAAATTGATTTATTTG
>JAQVDB010000065.1 GCA_028698525.1 Clostridia bacterium | reverse complement strand
CATCTTCATCAGTAACAATACCTGTTAAAACAATAGTCTCAACCATCATAAAGATAGGTACTATATTATTATCTTTACTAACTTCCACCTCACCTTCAACTTGTGCATATCCTTCTGCTATGACCTTGTAGTTAACTTTTATAAGTTCAGACTCTAGTCTCTCAGAAAACTGATTAAATACTGCTATCCCATTTTCATCTGTTTCTGCCTCAAACTCTT
This sequence comes from Clostridia bacterium, assembly GCA_028698525.1. NCBI lineage: Bacteria > Bacillati > Bacillota > Clostridia > Clostridia bacterium. The sequence continues at coordinate 11,149 of JAQVDB010000065.1, read as the reverse complement.
CATCTAGAGCTGATACCTTAACTAATGCTCCTTTAATAAGATTGTCACCGTCTTTTACTTCAAATCTCACTTCATGAACTAGTTCTTCGCCTTCTGCTCTAACATATGAAGCATGGTTAGCTGGAGTCATACCTAGTAAAATCATTATTGTTAAACACACTGCTAAAATTCGGTTCCAAATTCCATTTTTATTCATAATCCTTACCCCCTGATAATTGGTTTGTCTAATCAATAGTGCTTTATATTTATAATTAATCTGCCTATTCTATAATCTCAGTACTATCAGTATGACTTATTTCAAACTCAATAGAAAACATACTACCGGCCTCTTGTTCTGGATCAGGATAAAGTACTGTTGTTTCATTTGCCACCTTGAAGTCTTGATCTAATACAGTCGTTTCTCCCGAGTCATTTAGCTGCTCAGTAAAAATCTGAGGTAGACCTTCATATGTCACGATATTATCTGCCTTGGATACTAGCTGTCCCGAAATAGTTAGCTTGTCCGTAATCTTCCCACGAGCAATATTAACTGGGCTTGGCTTGTACACCTTTTTTCCTGTTTCTTCATTCTGTTTTCTTATCCGTTCTATATTCTTTTTTGCCTCTACCCCTGTAATGTCTCCAATAACCCTTGGTATTTTATAGACAATGAAGAATACAGCACTCAAAACCAGCATTATTGCCGCAATAATAAAGCTTATCGTTGAAAGCATATGTAATGTTTCTACTGACATTTGTATCTCCTTTCTTCAAGAGCCAAAGGCTATATTGATAGCGTTTATGGTATCATCAAGTAGGGATATTGTTTTTTCCTGCTTTTCACTAGTTATATCAGTTGTTGTGTCAATTTTTCTGATATTTTCTGACACAGTATTAAACATTAAAATTAGGCTATCCTTATCTACCCCATCAGTCTTAAATTTGGTGGCATACTGTTGTAGTGAACTTCTAGCTAGCTCATATAATTCTAGTTTTACAATCTCACTTTCATCATCGTCCTCCACCAGGCTAATTAACTCCTGAAGGTTTTCAAAAAATGGTTTGTATAGACCCCTATCGTTAGCCTCGATTGTTTTTATTGATATATCTCTATAAAAGATACCTATGTCTCTATAAACCTTTGCCATGTTAAGGTTTGCAAAGCCCTCTGGGGCATGGTTAATCACATCGTCAAACCATTCTATGGCACTTATCATGCGGGTTATTTGATTGTCATTTGTACCACCGTATTCATAGTAATACCAAAATAGCTTGCCAATTTCAAAGCAAACTTCCGCATAGTTTTCTTGATATTTTTCTAGCTCATTTACCTTGTTCTTTATATGTGTTACAAGCAGGTTTTGCTCTTCGATTGTAAATACGTTATCGTTTTCTTTAAATGTATTGATTAGACCTAAGTATGCAGCCTTATCTCCGCCCTTGTTTGGAATATCTAAAGCACTTTCATAGTATTTTATTTTTTCGTCATAGTCTGGCGTCCTAGATGCGGAATATAAGATATTTGCATATGTATCACTTGCCATTTGTTGTGCAACACTGTTTAGCCCTATGCCACCTAAGAAAAATAGCAAGGATGATACTAGCATGGATATAAATATGTTTAGTTTTCTTTTTTGTGTCCTCTTGTACTCATCGTCAATCTTTTCATAATGCTCTAAAGCATACATTAATTCTGCACAAGATTGATACCTATCATCTGGATTTCTCTGCACACATTTTTGTATTATTTTCTCCAGCCCACTAGATAAACTAGGGTTAATTTCTCTAATTGGTTTTATCTCATAAGGTGGCTCACTTGGGTTGCAGCCAGTTACTAGATGGTATAGGCAAGCACCCAGGCAGTAGATGTCTGTTCTAGCATCAGTCTGTCCTTGGCCACCAAACTGTTCCGGTGCTGCATACCCTATGGTACCAAGGCAGGTAGTATCAGCTAGGTTCCTCTCCTTAAACTCTCTGGCAGTTCCAAAATCAATCAATGTCAAATTACCATCTGGCTTGAGCATAATGTTAGCAGGCTTCATGTCCCTGTATATTATGGGTGGAGTCCTAGAATGTAAATAGCCAAGTACATCACATAGTTGCTTTGCCCATTCAATAACATATTCCTGAGGCTGGGCGCCAAACTCCTCTATAGTCTTTGACAAGGGGTTCCCCTCTACATAGTCCATCACTATCAAAAAGCTGTCTTTATCCTCTATGACATCTATAATACTAGGTAGATTTGGATGTCTTAGTCGCTTTAGCATTTCAGTTTCGACTACCAACCCCTGCTTGACTGCTTCAAAATCCACAACGCCATCCTTGCGCACTTCCTTTACGGCCCATGTTTTATTTGCTCTTTCATTTATAGCCATATAAACAACACTCATGCCGCCTCGGCCTATCTCGCTTAGGATTCTATATTTCCCATCTATTAATGATCCTATCTTTAACATCTTTTTTACCTCTACATTAATTTAGTATGTTCTAACTGCTATAACGGAAATATTGTCTCTTTCTAATCTATCCTTGTTAAGCTGTATAAGCATATCCATGTTAGCTTTCATCCTATTTGGGTCTGACATTTGAGAGGGCTGCATATATGCATATATTTCCTCCTGGCTAATCTCATGCCTAAAGCCGTCAGAACAGAGCATATACACGGTATCCTTTTTTGTGACTCCGAAAAACATATCAGGATATATATGGTCTGATGCCCCAATACACTGTAGGAGGACATTTCTTCGACTGTCTACCGCTGCCTCTTCCTTTGTTAGTCTGCCATGATCTATCTCCCTAGCAACTAGTGTCTGGTCCCTTGTAAGAATAGTGACCTCCTTATCTATCTCATAGGCCCTTGTATCGCCTATATTAATAATGTAATATCTGTTGCTTGTAATTAGCATTGCAGTTAATGTAGTGCCTAGGCTCACACCATGGCTTTTACCATAACTTTTTATTTTCTCATTGTACTCGTCTGCAATACCCACCCATGCCCTTCTTATGTCACCATCACTAATTCCAGTATTACAAAGCAAAGGTAGCTCATTTATTAGCCATTTGTTATAGGCGTTGACTATTGTGGCACTGGCCACTTCTCCCTTTTCAAGCCCTCCCATACCATCACACAGGACAGCAAAAACCATCTTCCCAATTGAAGTATTGACTACCTTTACACTTAGACTGTCCTGATTCTTTTCCTTTGTGTTACCCCTGTCTGTTGAAGCTTGTACAATAAAATTCATGGATTTAAGAGTTCTATAGCTTGTCCTACAAAATTGATAGCTGAACTCCACTACACCCCCCTTTTTTGCATGCATGTAAAGTGTTACCCTCACCTAATCTTTCAAGCCATATCTAGCTAGAAGGATTGACCCTAAAATATCCAGAAGTACTATCCTCATAAAGGCATGTAAACCTATCAGGATGGCTTATCAAATATGCGTACAAGGGTCTATGCTTTAATATCAATATTCCATCAAACTTATATTTAAAAAGTAAGGCTTCCACATCTACATACATAGTATCTGCACCCTTGTTTGCCCTCTCCAAATAGATAAGGCTTATACCATCTGCCATAATGTTTTCTGCTGCATATAAATCAGCTCGAGCATCAAAAAAAACTAAAATATCATTATAGATAAGCGTCTCACCAGTGTTGTAGTCATTGAATATCCTAGCAGGTGAGTCTTTTTTTATTTGCTCAATCATATCGTCTGAAATTACTGTTCTGATAGGTTGACCGTTTTTTATACTGTCTACTACCTTAACTGCACTATATCCAATTGGTACTAATAGCAACACTAGACACGAGCATACTATGATCTTTTCTGATGCTTTTTTTATCTTCTTTACCTTTAAGGTTGGTAGATATCTAATGGCGCAAAAACTTGCTACTATATACCAGAGAATTATGAACCTAGCGCTTCTAAAGAAAAGAAACAAGAACAAGCCCATAACTGTTATATCTATCAATCTGATTTTCCTCTCCTCTACTAAAAAACCGATAGTCATTAGTAGGATAGGAAAATAATAGAGTATAAGAGCACCAATATCTTTGGCATCAGGTGCTTGCCACTCACTTATAACTGTCATCATAAGATTATCAGTCAAGCTATAATAGGGATATACAAATACTTTTAGGCCAATAGGATTAATCAGTATCGACAAAACAGTAACAATTGACACAAATAGTAGCCTTGTCAAAGCTTTATTATTGATACGCCTTGCTTGTATTCTGCCATAATCAAGGTTTATTGCTGCTACTACTAAAAAGACAAAGCATAGTATATAGGCCAGGTTTGATGAACCTCCATGCAAATTACTCCAGAGACAGCCAATAAGGGGTACTAGATATATTTGCTTACTATCTGGCTTGTCTATATAGTTATACAGTATTTTCAGCTCAAAAAATAATAGGAAGTAGCTAAACACATGGGGTCTACCATAAAAAAACAAGCTAGTTACTACTGTAAATAGACTAAAGAAGAATCCAGCAATTAACAGGTTCTTTTTTATATACTCTTTAGCCTGGGCCATAAGCAATACAATCATCAATAAAGCCAATAGGATCGATAGTAGGTATATACCTATATCCCCTAATGTAGAATGTACTCCATATAATATCAGGTCAGAGAGCCACTCGTGAGCAGTCCATGGAATAGCTAGTTCCATACCATACCAGGAAAAGATGTCTGTAGTAGGAATCGTGCCATGCTCGCTTATCCACTGGCCTACTTTTACGTGCCACCAAAAATCGTTACCACTAATCCCTTGGGAAAAGCAGTATAAAAAAGTAGCAGCTATAATTTCAATAATAAGGATTATAGGGATCAAATGAAGTAGTTTTATCTTTTTATCGTTTATAGTATGCATAAAAGCTTGATACCTCTCCAATTTTCCGGTATTTTGATTTTACTTCATCTATAAATTCATAGTGGGCTTGATAACCAAGGGTGGAGTTATTCCCCCTTACTAAGATAATATCGCTCTTGTTTTGCTCTAATAAGTCTTGTACAGTCTTTTTCCCAATATTGCCCACAAGTAACATGTCAAAATCCTTATTACACCTTTCTAGGGGAATCATATATATGATCCCATACTCATCTGCGACTACAACGCTATAGCCATCCTCTTCCATTGCTTTTATATAGTCAACCAGGGTCTTGATATTATTTTCTAGGTCAATATCTATCGGTAGGCCCTCTAGCTTATTCACTGAACATAGCTTGTAGTTATCAGCTGATGGGTAGACACTTATGACTAAGCCTACAAGTACTATAGCCGGTAAAGTACAGCAAATAGCCTTTTCAAATAATTTAACAGGCCTTGGATTATACAATAGTAGTAAGCACGGAATAAATGGTACAATAGCTACAATAAAATGCACATAATCACACAGGGGGAAAGCAACCGAAAGTCCCGCAATAGAAAATGCAAAGAATGTTAGGTATACTTGGGAGCTTGCACGCTTAGCTATTTTACTATTGATATACAGGGCAATTGTTATAACAGGAAATATTCCGAGCAAAAAAGCTACAGGGGAAGATAAAATAAACTCAAAATACGAAGTCCTATGAGTAAACTCACCTATACCAAGGATTGCATAGTCAATGAACTCATAGATAGACCCATTAATAACCATGAAAATAGTAAAAGCAATTATGGGAACAAAACTAACTAGCCATCTATGAACTTTTGCCCTCAATAAGCTCCTATCCTTTGCTACTGATACAAAACACAAAATAGTGTTTGTTAATATAAAAACTATCCCAGTGCTTTGCTTTATAAGGGGCATCATCCCTACTAACAAGCCAACCAACAAGTCATACTTATAACTGTTTGTACTGCCTGAACTAATAATCCTATACTCTAGGCATAGTATTATAAGTAAAAGTAAAAGGTTTAGATTGTTATAATTGTAGACCCAAACTATAAAATTTAAGGCAAAGGCATAGCTTGCTGATACCCAGGCCATGATACTGTTATTAGTAATCTTTTTGCACAAGTTATACAAGATGCTAAAGGTTGTAGCCAAAAAAATAGCTGACACAAACCTAAACCCCTGTAGGGTGTTTCCAAATATTTTTAGGAAAAACCCGCTTATGTATGCTGCCAAGGGTGTCTGAACCATATTAAAATCAAGATATGGCAGTCGACCATCATGTATATTCCGTGCAAAATTATAATTCCACAGCTCATCACCATCCTCTATTGGTTTTAGGAAAACACCCAATGACATAATAATAAATATCATGTAGGGGAGAATTACGATAAATAACATTAATGCTTTTTGCATCAAATTCGTCTTACCTGCGGTTACACCTCTTGCTTGCATATAGTGGTCCACCTAATAAAGATTAAATACAAAGACCTCATTTGCCAGCCTTATCTTATCGCCATGTTTTAACTCTGTTTCAACATTACTTTGAATCATTACATCATTTATGAATGTATGGTTTGTTGAATTGGTATCCATTATATAGTAGGAGTTATCCCTAGTTATAAGGTTGGCGTGACTGCGGCTAACTGCAGTATTGTCACTAATAAAATAATCAACATAGCTGCGTTCCTTACCAATTCTAAATACAGGCTTGTCTATCATAATCTTTTCGTTGTTCTTCACACGGAACAGGAAAGGAGCTACAGGCTGCGTTTGCTGCCCTGCATTTAGCACAGTAGTTTCTCCAATTACTCCTCCTAGAACAGTTGTTTCTCCAAAGCTCATAGGCCTGTTCTGGGGCCCTGGCTGAGAAGTAGACACCCCCTGCCTTATAGGCGGACTGGCTTGTTGAGCTACAACATGTTCTGGTTTTTTAGGAGTAGGGTTTTTTTGTGTTGGGACTGCACTTGGCATCTTTACTTGTGTGGTCGCTTGCGGTTTGACTTTAGCTTGTGCAGGCTCTACATTAGCAGCAGCTGTACCTGGTACATTAAAGGAGCTATTATTTACAGGTTGCATCTTTGCAGCTTGCCCCTTATTTGCTTTTCTTGCTGCCTTCTGTTCCTTATACAATGCAGCATTTTCCTTGCTATAATTCATCATCAGCTTTAGCCAGGTCATCTGTTTTTCCCCCTGGGCAGTTGCTTTTGACACAGGTTTAGTAGGCACTGCTTTAGCCTTAGGAGTTTGAGGGGCAATAGGAGCTTGCTTAGACACAGGCCTGCTGTTAATAGCTGCAGCTGGAGCTGCTGCCTTTTCAGTATTTACTGAGTAGCTAGCTTGATTTTTAACTACTGTTGTCAGCTTGGGCTGCTGAGCTTGTTGCACTTCTTTTTCAGGCCCCTTCTCATTACTGTTGATAATCTCATCGAGAATGGCCTTAAACTCTACTAAAGAGAAGACTGGTGAACTATTTAAAAAGTTTATTATTTTTGCTACATAATCACAGTTCTCACTTTGGTCAAACTGAGTACTAAACATAATATTTTTAAAGAATTGACCTATTTCACTATGCTTTTCCTCATTTTTGATAATCGGCAAGCAAATCAAGCTCGCTTCACATGTTGATACATCAACAAAGATATAGTCTAGATCTAATAAAATTGAATTAATGTCAAGCATATAATCCTCAGCAGATAACATACCGACTACTATACTGTTGAATACCCCTGTCAGCCTTTTTTTGTTTACATACCCATCGAAAAAATGCTTGACTGATACTTTAGAAGTAACATTGTATCTGATGTACTTTGAATTATCCATTTGTGTGAAGAAGGCCGGAACCAGCCCGCTTATTTTATTGTTGGTCAGCATCCCTAAACCCGTAGTATCTAGGGAATCATTGTCCCGGATCTTGTATACCAAATAGGTATTTGTTCCTTGATTTTCAAATGTAAAGCTCATAATCCTCTACTCCTTAATGATTATATTTAAATAAGCGCAGTAGTCTCCACTCTTGATTCTGAAGTACGAAGACACAGCCAGCTACATTAAAGTCCTTTGCATCATCAAATTGTGGATCAATAACTATGTTATTGTCCATATCTATAAATCCCCATTTGCCAGCAAATTTTATGGCGGCGTAGCCATTGGAAAAGCTTCTTGCATCCTCATATTTAGGCTCTATTTTTATGTTCCCATCTAAATCTACAAACCCCCATTGTCCATCTATCTTAACTGCTGCATATGTGTCATCGTTGAAAATACGTGCATCTTGGAACTTTTGATTAGTAATACTATTACCCTTTGTATCGATTAAGTGATAATAGTAGTCAGAGTATACAAATACACGATCATATCTACTCACTACAAGCTTGTCGTCCATGACTACTCCATCATAGGTAAATGGTGACAAGGCCTTACCATCACGGTCAACCAGGGACCAATTATTGTCCTTCATAACGGCCGCAACACCATTGCCCATGGCTGAGACTTCTTCGTATTCACCAAAAATATGCTCATTGTCATCATTATAAAAGCCCCATGAACTACCGTTATATAGCGAGAACACACCATTTTCAATAAGCCCTAGTTTTCTTACGTTCTTTAAATCTAGTACTACCTTTCTTTTGTTTCCATTAGTATCAATAAAATATGCTTGCCCGTTACTATCTATAACTGGAGCTAGTTGTCCAGAATGATAGCCTGCTTCTATAAACTTATTACCTATCACTTTTTTACCTGTTAAATCGACATAACCCCATTTATCTTCGATTTTAACTGGACAAAGACCCATACTGTATATCCCTACATCACTAAACTCATGGTTAAAAAAATATTCATACTCTATTTCACTTATCAATTCGTCAACAAGAGTAGAGGATAGGTTTCTTTTTTCAATAATATCCAAGAGCTTAAAGCTTGCTACATAATCAGCTTGCTTGATATATAAATCCATTAAAAATTCATAGCCGATAATCTCCATTGGATATTTATTGATAATTGTATTACCCCACTCTGTAGCTTTTTTTATTTGTTCTGATTCTTTATAGAACTGACCTATCTCTATATACAGCTCTATATGAGGATTAATGCTAAGTGCTTTAATATAGTTTTCCTCTGCATCTACTTGTATATCTTGTTTCCTATAATCACGTGCCAGCTTCAAGTACTCATTATATTGCAATAAAGCATTGGCTTTTGTGTCATAGAGCATGTAGATCGATAAAATGAACAAAGCTACCAAGACAATAGGGACTACAAACTTGTAATTCTTCATTCTGCTACCTCACATTCCTGTCAAACATATAGATAAAAACGTTCCAATCGTTATTGCTGGACCAAAAGGGATTGCATCCTTCCTAGTCTTTCTCTTTGTTATTAGGAGATAAGCTGATATAAAGAATGAGACAATTAATGAAAGAAAGATTGCCCCCCATATACCTTCTAAGCCTAGGAGAAAACCCATCAGGATAAATAATTTCATGTCGCCATAACCGATGGAGTTTTTTAGACCCAAGGTACAAAGTAGAGCTGCAACCAATAAGGCCAAAGCAGCAATCACCTCCGATAGAAGAGACATCCACACTAAATCACTTTGATATATAAGTTCGAAAAAGAATATGATAAGGCGATAAACTAAACCTAGTATAATAAAAATATTAGGTATCCTATATGACCTATAGTCCACAATCGCAATTGGCCAAAGAAGGCTTAGGAGTGCTACACTTTTCAAGCTTTTAGCAATACTGTTATCCTTGTATAGATAGCTAAGTAGAACAGATATAGAAATCGTAATAATGGTCATAAGAATACTATATATAAATACTGATTTAGTAACTGTTTTCCTTTGCTTTCCGTCTACATCTGTATACTTAGCCACTTTAGGATTTTCATCTAAATCTCTTACTAAAAATATAAAGCTAATAATACAAAGAACAGTAGTGACCACAGGCAATATCCATCCTGCCATTTTTCGTTCACCTCCCCTGGTTATCTAACTTCCATCTTCCTTTTCTTCTACCGCTTCAGGTGTGGGGCTACCATAGCCTGTTTTAACTTGTACTTTAACACCATATGTACTCTCAAACTCAGCTACTGCTTGCTGAACTATACTCATATCAGCATTATCAGGTACAACTAGTACTATCTTAAAGGTCCTAGAAATCTTATTAGATGTTATAGGGACTGTCATACCGCCTCTATCCTGTACATTAATATTTTCATCTAGCCTAGAGACTTTATTGTACATATCGTTAAAAGTGCTACTAAGCCTATTCTTGATACCTCTTGAGGTCTGGTAACTTGCCGCATGTGTGTTAATCGATGTTATAGTTATAAATTCATTAACCCCACCAACATTGTTATATGCATCGAAACCATTTCCACTTGCTGTATATGTGTAGTTTTTCTTTTCTTGAGCAACTATATATTTACCCCGGTATCGATCATTTTCATCCCAAATAGTACTCTCAGCAGAGGTTGGCTCTTGTGATTCAATTTTACTTATACCATTCCCCCATGCTGTAGTCTTTGCACATTGTCTAAAGGTAAATGTAAAATCTATGTTCAAAAGCTTTATAACTTCAACATCATATGTGACAACTAGCTGTATCTGATCAGAGGTACCGTTAGCCATCAAAGCAGAATAATTAAAGTCAAGACCATCTAGCCCATCAACGACTCGATAACGTCTAAGAAAACGATCAGGGTCATCTCCCTTATAGGCCTTAAGGTTCTTTTCCATAAACGCTTTGGCAAGAACTTGTCCAAGAAAAGCCTTCATTTTTCTTCCTATCTGATCGCCAGCCATTTTCCCCATTCCAATAATAAAACCTTTAGGGTCATCTTTAAGTTCTTCAGCATACATTGAAACAAGGCTAGTTACGCTAGTAACACCTTCTTCTATATCCAATATCAAGTCATCGAAGTTCCTAGAGTTAAAATTGTTTTCAGCCTCTGACATTGAGTTTAAAAAAGTCCCTATACCATCGATTGTTTGTTCAGCAGTTGCCCTCTGTCTTTCTGTACCTTCGGTTAACTTAGCTTCCACTTTATTAACACCTAGCTTGTAATAGAGGTAGGAATACTGAGATATCTCTTTAGCAGCAGAGTTAAGGGCTATACTCATTTTAGCTTGTATATAGAATATGTTAACGATAGTCAATATTGTAAATATGACAAATACGAATGCAGTTAGCGACAGTGTTGCCTCAACAACTATCGCACCCCTTTCTCTACCCCTTCTCATGTATTCTCACCCTCCTATCACCTATACTCTACTTTCAT
>JAQVDB010000064.1 GCA_028698525.1 Clostridia bacterium | reverse complement strand
CGGGGATAATGTAAACATGACAATAGAACTTATAACCCCGATAGCTATAGAAAAAGGATTGAGATTTGCTATAAGAGAAGGCGGCAGAACCGTTGGTGCAGGCGTTGTTACTGAAATAATAGAATAAACAAAAAAGTAGAAATACCTAAAAGACTAGGTTTAGTCTAAACCTAGTCTTTTTACTCATAGTTGTATTGTTCATGATTATTGACAATGATAATAAAATGTGATAGATTTAGAAAGGCTTTTTTATAACTTGACGAAAACGCTGTAAGTTAGTCTTTGACAGGTGGCAGGAGGTGTTTATAATTGAGAACGAGAGTAACATTAGCTTGTACCGAATGTAAGCAGAGAAATTATGATACTATGAAGAATAAGAAAAATGATCCAGACAGATTAGAACTTAAAAAATATTGTAGATTTTGTAAGAAGCATACGCTACACAAAGAAACTAAATAAGCATATATCCTAATGATAGCAGAGGGATGTGAATAAAGAGTGGCTAAAAAGAATAAAAACAAACCGACAAAGGCTCCCAGGAAAGGCCCTATTAAATTCATAAAGGATGTTAGATCTGAACTAAAAAAGGTAACTTGGCTTAATAAAAAAGAATTAAAAACTTATACGATAGTAGTGGTGGTTACCATTGTAGCATCGTCCATATTGATTGGACTGATTGACTATGGTCTTAGTAGCTTTATGAATTGGTTTTTATCATTATAATAAGGGCTTATATACTTATATTTAGTTTTCAAAGGAGGGTTAGAGCAGGGAACAAACTGCCTGAAATATGGAGAATAAAGGTAGATGGTATGTAGTTCATACTTATTCGGGTTATGAAAACAAGGTTAAAGTAAATTTAGAAAAGACAGTTGAAACCAGAGGGCTACAGGACTTGATTTTAGAAGTCCAAGTGCCTATGGAAGAACAGATAGAAATTAAAGACGGCAAAAAAAAGGCAACTATGAAGAAAATATTCCCTAGCTATGTCCTTATTAAAATGATAATGACTGATGAAACATGGTATGTTGTCCGCAATACTAGGGGTGTGACAGGATTTGTTGGGCCGGGCTCAAAACCTATACCGCTAACTGACGATGAAGTGAGAGAATTGGGGGTTGAGGATATCCCAATTAAAATCGATGTGGAAATAGGTGAGAATGTAAAAGTCACATCAGGACCGCTGGAAAACTTTATAGGCGTTGTTGAAAAGATAATGCCAGACAAGCAAAAAATAAGGGTATCTGTATCTATGTTTGGCAGAGAGACCCCTGTTGAATTAGAATTCAATCAGGTTCAAAAGATATAATTTTTTTAGCTATACAGGGAGGTGTTAGGCATGGCAAAGAAGGTAGTTGGATTGATAAAGTTGCAAATACCTGCAGGGAAGGCTACTCCTGCTCCGCCAGTTGGACCAGCATTAGGTCAACATGGAGTGAATATAATGGGGTTTTGCAAAGAATTTAATGAAAAGACTGCAAGTCAGGCAGGGTTGATTATTCCTGTTGTTATAACTGTTTATCAGGATAGATCTTTTTCTTTTATAACAAAAACTCCGCCAGCAGCTGTGCTGTTGAAGAAAGCAGCAGGGATTGATAAGGCTTCAGGCAGACCGAATTTAGATAAAGTAGCTAGCGTATCAAAAAAAGATGTGAAAGATATAGCAGAATTGAAGATGAAAGATTTAAATGCTGCCAGCATTGAAACTGCAATGAGCATGGTAGAGGGTACAGCCAGAAGTATGGGTATAACAGTTAAAGAATAATTTATTGCTATGGATTTGAGTGGGAGGATATTACCGCTAATACCACAGAGGAGGATGAAAATATGAAAAGAGGAAAAAAGTATCAAGAAAGTCTAAAGCTAATCGATAGACACGCGCTTTATGATCCAGAAGAAGCTGTAGATCTTATTTTAAAGACGGGTAAGGCAAATTTTGATGAGACTGTTGAACTGGCAGTTAGACTAGGCGTAGATCCAAGACATGCAGACCAACAGGTAAGGGGTGCTGTTGTTCTCCCCCATGGAACTGGTAAACAAGTAAGGGTTCTAGTCTTTGCTAAAGGGGATAAGGCGGAAGAAGCTGAAAAAGCTGGCGCTGATTATGTAGGAGCAGAGGAATATGTCGCAAAGATTCAGAATGAAAATTGGCTAGATTTTGATGTAGTGGTGGCAACACCTGATATGATGGGAATCGTAGGAAGACTTGGGAGGATTTTAGGACCCAAGGGCCTTATGCCTAATCCTAAATCAGGGACTATAACTATGGATATTGAGAAAGCCTTGAAAGATATCAAAGCTGGTAAAATTGAGTACAGAGTTGACAAGACAAAGATCATTCATGTTCCTATCGGTAAGGTGTCTTTTGGACAGGAAAAACTTATGGATAACCTAAAAACAATAATGGATGCTATTATAAAAGCTAAACCTGCAGCTGCAAAAGGGACTTATCTGAAAAATGTAGTGTTATCCACTACAATGGGACCTGGGATAAAGATAAATCCTGTTAAACTTTAAAAATATTATTGACTTTACTTATAGATTGTGTTAATATTACGGAGTAAATTGAATATTTACCGTAGACAGTAGGTGCTCGATGCTTAATGGACATTTATTTTTTAAAATGTCGTCCTACCGAGGTTTTAGATAATATATGTATATTATAAGCCTTCTTGATGTCTACGCAGAAGGCTTTTGTTATATCCGATAATTTTTCAGGTAACCAACTTAAGAGGTAGGAGGTGGAAGTATTAATGCCAAAGAACAGAGAGTTAAAAGAACAGGTTGTACGTGATCTAAAGGAAAAGATAAACAATGCTAGCTGTGTTATATTTACTGATTATAAAGGTTTGACTGTTGAAGAAGATACAGACTTGAGAAAGCGTTTCAGAGAGTCAAATGTAGAATATAGAGTAGTAAAAAACACTCTTGCAAAGCTAGCTATTCAGGATAGCGACTATGATGATGTAGTTAATGCTCTTGAAGGACCTACTTCAATTGCGATTGGATTAGATGATCCTGTCGCCCCTGCAAAAGTATTAAATAAATTTATTAATGAATATAAAAAGATGCAAGTCAAGGTAGGTATTGTCGATGGTAAGATAGTTGGGGTTGATGATATAAAAGCCTTGGCAGACTTGCCGCCGAGAGAGGTGCTTATAGCAAAAGCATTGGCCGGTATGAATTCACCTATTACTGGGCTTGTCAATGTGATGCAAGGAACAATTAGGAATCTGGTATATGCTTTAAACGCTGTAAAAGACAAAAAACAATAAAATTTGAATGGAGGTTTAATAAACATGACAAAGGAAGAAATAATAGAAGCTATAGAAAATATGACTGTTTTAGAACTATCAGAGTTGGTTAAAGAATTGGAAGAAAAATTTGGGGTAACAGCTGCAGCGCCTGTAGCAATGGCAGCCGCTCCAGCAGCAGGTGGAGCAGGAGCAGCTGAAGAGGAAAAAACTGAATTTGACGTTGTTCTAGCGGAAATAGGTGCGCAAAAGATAAAAGTTATAAAGGCAGTAAGAGAAATAACTGGATTAGGACTAAAAGAAGCTAAGGATTTAGTTGATAATGCTCCAAAAGCAGTTAAAGAAGGAGTAAGCAAGGAAGATGCTGAAGAGTTGAAGACAAAATTAGAAGAAGTAGGGGCTAAGGTCGAAATAAAATAATTTAATAATAAACAAAAAGGCACTCATGCAAGAGTACCTTTTTGTTTATATAAAAAATAAAGAAATAATAATTGACATAAAAATAATAATATGTTAGAATCATATATTGCATTAGTGTATATTATGCGGGAATTATATCATGGTTATAAACTGCATAATTTTTTTTGTTTTTATCAAAATTATGCTTTCTACATACATGATTTTTTTACAGCGTTAATTTTTAAAAAGCTTTCCATCAATTTTTATTTAAGTATTTATAAATCAAGTAAATGATTTACTGCTTCAATTGTTTAACAATATTAGGGTGAATTATGAATAGGGTAGTATTTTATGGGAATAATATATAATATTTGACACTGTAAAAATTAACCATAAAATTCATTTCATTATATAAACGTGTTGGGAGTGATAAATAAATATGATGGCACATCCTGTTCAGATGGGGAAAGTAAAAAGAATGAGCTATTCCAAGATCGATGAAGTTTTGGAAATGCCAAATTTAATTGAGGTACAAAGAAGGTCCTATAATTGGTTTTTGCAAGAAGGACTCCAGGAAGTATTTAGGGACATATCACCTATTACAGATTATACTGAAAATCTTATATTAGAATTTGTAGGTTATTCGCTTGATGGTGAACCGAAATATTCAGTAGAGGAATGTAAAGAAAGAGACTTTACTTATTCTGCACCTTTAAAAGCTCGTGTAAGATTAATAAACAAAGAGACAGGAGAGGTAAAGGAACAAGAAGTTTTTATGGGCGATTTTCCGTTGATGACTGATAAGGGCACATTCATCATTAATGGAGCAGAAAGAGTTATAGTGAGTCAGCTAGTACGTTCTCCCAGCGTTTATTATTCAGAGGAAATAGATAAAAACGGTACAAACCTTTTTTTTGCAACAGTGATTCCTAACAGGGGCGCGTGGTTGGAGTACGAGACCGATTCGAACAATATAATATATGTGAGGATAGATAGGACTAGGAAGTTGCCTATCACCATATTGGTAAGGGCATTAGGATATAGCACCGATGAAGAAATAAGGGAGCTGATGGGTGACACTGAAAAGCTTTCAAATACATTAGAGAAGGACAATACTAACAATAAAAATGAAGCTTTGTTAGAAATATATAAGAGGCTGAGACCGGGAGAACCGCCTACAGTAGAAAGTGCAGTTTCGCTATTTAATTCTTTGTTTTTTGATTCAAGAAGGTATGACCTTGCAAAAGTAGGAAGATACAAATTCAACAAGAAATTATCTATCGGTCATAGAATATCAGGTTATAATAGTGCCCAAAAGATAATAAACAAACAGACAGGCGAGATAATAATCGAGGAAGGTGAAAAAATCACCTCTGAAAAAGCGATTGAAATAGAAAATGCAGGGGTAACTTCGGTTAATATAAAAGTTGATGATAAAATTTTAAAAGTTGTAGGAAATAACTTTGTTGATCCTAACGCATTTGAAATGGATATAGATTTTAGAGAGTTGGGGATAAGCGAGAAGGTTTATTATCCTGTATTTATGGAGATAATTGAAAATAGCAGCAGCAAAGAAGAAATAGAAAATATGGTTAAAGAAAGATATGATGAGCTAACTCCAAGACATATATTGGTGGATGATATCATAGCATCTATAAACTATATATTTGGTCTGGAATATGGCATCGGTTCTATAGATGATATTGACCATCTAGGTAATAGAAGATTGAGATCTGTGGGAGAATTGTTGCAGAATCAATTTAGAATAGGTTTATCCCGTATGGAGAGAGTGGTAAGAGAAAGAATGACTATACAGGATATAGATGTTGTTACGCCCCAGGCTTTAATAAATATAAGGCCTGTATCAGCTGCTATTAAAGAGTTCTTTGGCAGCAGTCAGCTATCACAGTTTATGGATCAGACCAATCCTTTATCCGAACTTACTCATAAGAGAAGACTGAGCGCTTTGGGACCTGGAGGTTTGAGCAGGGAAAGAGCCGGTTTTGAGGTTAGGGACGTTCATGACTCACACTACGGAAGGATGTGTCCTATAGAGACTCCGGAAGGACCCAACATAGGACTGATAGGATCTCTCAGTACATATGCACGTATAAATGAATATGGTTTCATAGAGGCCGCATATAGAAAAGTGGACAAGGAAAAAGGAAGAGTTACTGATGAGATAGTTTATATGACGGCTGATGAGGAAGAAAAATACGTAATAGCACAGGCAAACGAGCCATTGGATGAAAATGAGTATTTTGTTGATGAAAAGGTAATTGTAAGAAGCGGTCACGATGTACTTGAGGTGCCTAGGAATCAAGTTGATTTGATGGACGTTTCACCTAAACAGGTGGTTTCTGTAGCTACATCCCTTATACCTTTTCTTGAAAATGATGATGCTAACCGTGCACTTATGGGTTCAAACATGCAGAGGCAAGCGGTACCATTGGTAAAAACTGATTCACCTATAGTTGGAACAGGAATGGAGCACAGAGCTGCGAAGGATTCTGGTGTAGTCAGCGTGGCCAGTAAAGATGGAACGATATCAAAGGTATCTTCAGATGAGATTGTTATTTTGTATGATGATGGAGAAAAGCAGGCTCATAAATTGTTAAAATTCGTTAGGTCCAACCAAGGAACATGTATCAATCAAAAACCAATTGTTAAAGAAGGTCAGAGGGTTAAAAAAGGAGAGATTATAGCTGATGGGCCGTCTACCGACAAAGGAGAACTAGCGCTAGGGAAGAACATACTCATAGGGTTTATGCCATGGGAAGGATATAATTATGAGGATGCTATACTAATAAGTGAAAAACTGGTCAAAGATGATACTTTTACATCTATTCATATAGAAGAGTACGAAGCAGATGCTAGGGATACAAAGTTAGGACCTGAAGAGATTACAAGAGATATTCCAAACGTTGGCGAAGATGCGTTAAAGGACTTGGATGAAAGAGGTATTATCAGGGTAGGTGCAGAGGTTAGATCAGGAGATATACTGGTGGGAAAGGTAACCCCTAAGGGAGAGACTGAACTTACAGCAGAAGAAAGATTGTTAAGGGCTATATTCGGCGAGAAAGCTAGAGAAGTGCGGGATACTTCCCTTAAAGTGCCTCACGGTGAGGGGGGTATAATAGTAGATGTAAAGGTCTTTAGAAGAGACAGCGGCGATGAGTTGCCCCCGGGAGTAAATCAGCTTGTCAGGGTTTATATAGCACAAAAAAGGAAAATATCTGTAGGGGATAAGATGGCCGGAAGGCATGGTAACAAGGGTGTTATATCTAGAATTCTGCCTGAAGAAGATATGCCGTTTTTAGCAGACGGGACACCCCTTGAAATAGTATTGAATCCATTAGGTGTTCCTTCACGTATGAATATAGGACAGGTATTAGAGGTGCACCTTGGACTTGCTGCTAAAGCATTAGGTTGGAAAGTGGCCACTCCAGTATTTGATGGTGCAAACGAAAGAGATATAGAAGAAACACTGAAAAAAGCAGGGTTGCCCAACACCGGAAAGGTAAAGTTATATGACGGAAGAACAGGCGAACCTTTTGACAATGAAGTTACTGTAGGATATATGTACATGCTGAAATTGGCGCATCTTGTTGATGATAAAATCCACGCAAGGTCAACTGGCCCTTATTCATTGGTGACACAGCAACCTTTAGGAGGGAAAGCACAGTTCGGTGGGCAGAGATTCGGAGAGATGGAGGTATGGGCATTAGAAGCCTATGGTGCGGCACATACTTTACAGGAAATATTGACAGTTAAATCCGATGACGTGGTTGGAAGGGTAAAGACTTATGAAGCTATTGTCAAAGGCGAAAACATACCCGAACCTGGTGTGCCTGAATCCTTTAAAGTTTTGATAAAAGAACTTCAAAGTCTTGCGTTAGACGTCAAAGTTTTGTCTGAAGAACAAGACGAGATAGAAATTAAAGAAAGTGTGGATGACGATTTAGGTGATTTAAGCGTCAACATTGAAGGTAATGAAGAAAGTGAAACCAAAGCAGATAAGGAAGCCGCCGACAAATCTGAGGATGATGATCAGGCAGATTCTGGCCAGGATTTTGATATAGACGAAGAACTGGAAGATCTAGATTTGGAGGATATTGATGACCTTGAGGATTTAGATGACAGTGTTTTGGAAGAAGATATTAATGATGAGATGAACGATAATTTTGATGATGAAGACTATTAAGAAGGGAGAGAAAACCCTTGATCGAGCTTAATGAATTTGATTCAATAAAGATTGGATTAGCATCACCTGATAAAATAAGGATATGGTCTAAAGGCGAGGTGAAAAAGCCTGAGACCATAAATTACAGAACGCTTAAACCGGAGAAGGATGGTCTGTTCTGTGAAAAGATATTCGGTCCTACCAAGGACTGGGAGTGTCACTGTGGTAAATATAAAAGAGTAAGGTATAAAGGGATAATTTGTGACAGGTGTGGGGTTGAAGTAACCCGTTCAAAGGTAAGAAGAGAGAGAATGGGTCATATAGAGCTTGCAGCGCCTGTATCCCATATTTGGTATTTTAAGGGGATACCTAGTAGAATGGGCTTATTGTTGGATATGTCGCCTAGATCTCTAGAAAAGATACTATATTTTGCTTCGTATGTTGTAATTGATCCAGGGGATACCCCCCTTGCAGAAAAACAACTGCTGAATGAAAAAGAATATAGAGAGAATCTAGCCAAATTTGGCAACAAATTCAATGCAGGCATGGGAGCGGAAGCTGTCAAAGAGTTACTTCTTAGGGTAGATTTAGATAGTCTTGCAAAAGAACTCAGAAATGGAATTAAAAATTCATCGGGGCAGAAAAGGATAAGAACAGTCAAGAGGCTGGAAGTGGTAGAAGCCTTTAAAAAGTCAGGGAATCATCCTGAATGGATGATATTGGACGTAATCCCTGTCATCCCTCCAGAACTTCGTCCAATGGTTCAGTTGGATGGAGGCAGGTTTGCGACATCTGACCTCAATGACTTATACAGAAGGGTAATAAATAGAAACAATAGATTAAAAAGGCTCCTTGATTTGGGGGCGCCTAATATAATTGTGAGAAATGAGAAGAGGATGCTTCAGGAAGCTGTGGATGCACTGATAGATAATGGTAGAAGAGGAAGACCTGTAACCGGACCTGGGAACAGACCTTTAAAATCGTTGAGTGATATGCTTAAAGGGAAGCAGGGAAGGTTTAGGCAGAACCTGCTTGGGAAGAGAGTGGATTACTCGGGTAGGTCTGTAATAGTTGTAGGGCCTGAACTAAACATGTATCAGTGCGGAATTCCTAAGGAAATGGCTTTAGAGCTATTTAAGCCCTTTGTGATGAAAAAGTTGGTGGAAGAGAATTATGCTCATAATATAAAAAGTGCCAAGAGGATGGTGGAGAGGGTAAGGCCCGAGGTTTGGGATGTACTTGACGAAGTAATAAAAGACCATCCTGTACTGCTTAACAGGGCTCCAACTTTGCATAGACTGGGTATACAAGCTTTTGAACCGGTGCTGGTAGAAGGAAGAGCAATAAAGATTCATCCTTTGGTATGTACCGCTTACAATGCAGACTTTGATGGGGATCAGATGGCAGTACATGTTCCTTTATCGGTAGAGGCACAAGCTGAAGCTAGATTTTTAATGTTGTCCACCAATAATATTTTAAAACCTCAGGATGGAGCTCCGGTAGTCAGTCCTACTCAAGATATGGTCCTTGGTTGTTATTATTTAACAATAGATAAGGAAGGCTGTGAGGGCGAAGGAAGATATTTTGCATTTCCTGAAGAAGCACTTATGGCATATATAAATAAAGAGATAGATATCCATGCTAAAATAAAAGTTAAGGTTACTAAAGAAATAAACGGTGTTCAAAAATCGGCAATAATCGAAACAACGCCGGGCAGAATTATATTTAATGAGGTTATCCCCCAAGATTTGGGATTGGTGGATAGGACAAAAGAAGAAAATGTATTCCAGTATGAAGTAAACGAGTTGGTAGATAAAAAAATGCTGGGCAAGATTGTAGATAGATGTTATAAAAAATACGGTAATGATAAGACGGCAATGATGTTGGACGGAATAAAAAATCTAGGGTTTCACTACTCAACCATGGGAGCTATAACTGTAAGTGTATCCGATATATTAGTGCCTGAGGAAAAGCATGATATCCTAGCTGAAGGAGATAAACATATAGAAAGAATAAATAAGATATACAGGAGAGGTTTAATTTCCGAAGACGAGAGATATGAGAAAGTGATCTCTACCTGGAATGAAGCCACTGATAAGGTGACAGAAGCCCTTATGAAGAGCTTGGATAATTTGAATCCTATATATATGATGGCAAATTCAGGAGCTAGAGGCAGCATAAATCAGATAAGGCAGCTTGCGGGAATGCGTGGACTTATGGCCAATCCATCAGGCAAAATTATCGAACTGCCTATAAGGTCCAACTTTAGAGAAGGGTTGAATGTACTTGAGTTTTTTATATCAACTCATGGGGCTAGGAAAGGATTGGCGGATACTGCTTTGCGTACTGCTGACTCAGGCTATTTAACAAGAAGATTGGTAGATGTCAGCCAGGATGTAATAGTAAGGGAACACGATTGTTTTGAAAAAAGAGGAGAAAAAGTAAAAGGGATAGTAGTCAGTGAAATAAAAGATGGAAATGAGATAATTGAGCGATTTGAGGATAGGATATTTGGTAGATACTCAGCTAAAGAAGTGTTGCACCCTGATACAGGTGAAGTGATATTAAAACAGAATGAGTTGATAACTGAGGATAAGGTCAACCAAATAATAAGAGCAGGCATAAGACAGTTAGAGATAAGATCTGTTCTTACATGTAGATCTGAGTATGGCGTATGTGCTAAGTGTTATGGAATGAACTTAGCTACAGCTGAACCTGTCAATATCGGTGAAGCGGTTGGGATAATAGCAGCCCAGTCGATTGGAGAACCCGGCACCCAGCTAACTATGAGGACATTCCATACAGGTGGTGTAGCTGGTGATGATATTACTCAGGGTCTCCCTAGAGTAGAAGAGTTGTTTGAGGCTAGAAAGCCAAAGGGACTTGCAGTAATATCAGAGATCAGTGGAAAAGTAAAAATCAATGAATCTAAAAAAAGAAGAGAAGTTATTGTAACCAGCGACGACGGCGAAAGCAAAACATATCAAATAGCTTTTGGATCAAGGTTAAAGGTTAGCGATGGTGATGTGATAGAACCGGGGGATGAGCTGACAGAAGGTTCGATTAATCCCCATGATATTATAAAAATAAAGGGAATGATAGGTGTACAGAGCTATCTGCTCCATGAGGTGCAAAAAGTGTATAGACTCCAGGGAGTAGAGATAAATGACAAACATATTGAAGTGATCATAAGGCAGATGCTCAGAAAAGTAAAGATAGAAGATTCGGGAGATACAGATATGTTGCCTGGAGGACTGATCGATATTTTTGAATTTGAAAAGGAAAACAAAAAAGTAATAGAAAGTGGCGGTAAACCGGCATTAGCTAGACGAGTAATACTTGGAATAACCAAAGCATCATTAGCCACTGAATCCTTTTTATCAGCAGCTTCATTTCAGGAGACTACCAGGGTGTTAACTGAAGCTTCTATAAAAGGGAAGATAGATCCCCTTGTAGGATTAAAGGAAAATGTGATAATAGGTAAGCTGATACCAGCAGGTACTGGAATGAGCAGATATAAAGACATAAAGATCTATTGTGAACACCCTCAAGACGATGGAGAACAAAAAGAAACTAATTGATTTTAATGTGGTGGCGGTAATATCAGTTTTATAGTCGCCACCACAAGTTTTGTTCATAGCACTTATAAATTATATCTTTGAGTGTGCATATTAAAAAATAGGCGAGTTGTAAAATTAAATGAAACACAATTAAATAAATAATGCTCATGAGAGCTTCTCTGTTATAATGTTAATCACTATAATAAACAGAAACGGAGAAGAATCATGAGCACAGTCTATTG
>JAQVDB010000063.1 GCA_028698525.1 Clostridia bacterium | reverse complement strand
GGTTTGGAGATATTATCTTCACTTTATCTTTAAACATGAACAACCACCCTAAAAAAGTCCTGCTTACAACAACATCAACCTTTATACAAAAAGTACGCTTAGTCTTTTTATTGATAAACACATCTTGTCCAAAACGATCTATAACCACATTTATCAATGAATTATCAAATTCCAACTCTACTTTTTGAGTCTTACCGCTAAACATGTTGAATATCTTTTTAGAATAGTCAGCTATATTAAAATCTTTTGCCTTATCAACTAAGATCCTGTCTTGATCTGTCAGCTCCACATTGATCATACGGTCAACCCTGAAATTGCTTATACTGTCGTACCGGTCATAATAGGCAATCAGATAATAATTTTCATTTGACCAACTCAGTGCGTAGGGGCTGGCATTGTATATTTCACCATCCCTCCTCAACTCCATCTTTTTATCTACAGTATATTTAAAATATTTAAACTGAACTTGCTTGTTCTGTTGTATAGCTCTATGTAGAATATCTACATTATAATAGATACTTTCATTCATTGTTTTCACTCGACGATCCACCAATACTTGCTTGTCCAGCTCCTTGGCTTGGTGAACACTTGTCAGCTTTCCAATCTTATTTATCAGCTCTTGACTTTTTTTATGTGTTATGAATTTTGATGATTGAACAGCATCAACAAGGAGTTTTAACTCGGGCAGTTCGAACTCCCTAGAAGCTACATAATACTGATTTGCTCTGCTTCTTTCACAGAGTATATCCATTCCAAAAACTTTCAAAATCTCTATATCCGAATAAATAGATTTTCTCTCTGCAGTAATATCATACTTTTCAAGTTCTATTATTATATCATTCACCGTCAGCTTATGGTTTTCATCCGTCTTTTCAAGCAATATTTTCATTATATAAAGCAGTTTCAACTTCAAATTAGGATTTGCAGCCATAATCCTCCCCCCTCCATAGATAACCTGTTTACATCATTTATATCCGTTTGGATTATTTTTTTGCCATCTCCATGCGTCTCTACACATATCCTCTAAACTTCTTTCCGCTTTCCATCCCAGCTCTATAGCTGCTTTAGTTGCATCTGCATAGCACTCCGCAATATCCCCTGGTCTCCTATCTGTCAAAACATATGGTATTTTCTGCCCTGTGGCCTTTTCAAAATTCTTGACTACATCAAGGACGCTGTATCCTACCCCTGTTCCCAAGTTGTAAACTTGCACCCCGGAAGTCCCAACAACCTTTTGCAGGGCTTTCAAATGCCCTTTAGCCAGATCCACCACATGGATATAGTCCCTGACACCTGTTCCATCATGGGTATCATAATCGCTACCATAAACCTTAAGCTTTTCCCTCTTACCTACAGCGACCTGGGTTATGTATGGCATTAAATTGTTGGGTATCCCATTAGGATCCTCCCCTATCCTTCCACTTCGGTGGGCACCGATGGGATTAAAATACCTAAGAAGTGATACACTCCAAGAGGAATCTGATACAAATATATCCCTTAAAATCTGCTCTATCATCAGCTTAGTGCTGCCATAAGGATTAGTAGTGCTGAGAGGCAAATCTTCAGTCAAGGGCGATTTATTATTCATACCATAAACAGTAGCAGAAGAACTGAACACCATCTTTTTCACATCATATTTTTGCATGACTTCACAGAGCATCAAAGTCCCTGTAACATTATTATGATAATACTTGATGGGAATCTCCATAGACTCGCCTACAGCTTTGAGACCTGCAAAGTGAATCACCGCCTCGAAATTGTTTTCACAAAATACTCGATCCATGGATTTTTTGTCTAAAATATCTGCTCGGTAAAATTTTAATGTTTTTGCCGTTATCTCTTGTACACGTCTTAAAGCTTCAGGCTTGCTATTGGAAAAATTGTCAACCACAACAACCTCATACCCCGCATTCAGCAGTTCAACACAGGTATGACTTCCAATATAACCTGCACCTCCAGTTACCAATATTGTCATACAAATTCCTCCATTTTCGATATGCTTTATTTTATAATAGCATATAACCTTATATTATAAAAGTTACCATTTTTTAAGTTCCTCCATTTTTAAATAAAAGACCTTGAATATATTCAACTATTTATGGGATACTGGCATCTTATGGGAACAAAAAATTGTTTGCCCCGTCTAAAATAAATAAAAGCTAGAATAAAACATGAATTATGTTGAAATAGGCATTATGCCCTATAATCAAGAAAATGCAGAATATATTTATGACATATTGGGAAGGGATAGGGTAAAAGTCGTTGAAGGCCAGCAGGCCGAAGCTGAAGGTGAACTTGCTGAAACCTACAGCACATCATCAGATGCTAATGACATGGGTGTTGAGGTTGCCATAGATGAAAATCAACAAGAATCCAAGCCCGGCGCACCCAATATTGCTACCATATATATCGTAGGTGCACTTGTATTGTTAGGCGCAGGGGTTGTCATGCTTCGCAGACTAAAAACGACGAAATAAATAGCACCCGGATTAACAGATAGTTAATCCGGCAATGGCAAGGATGAGTTGGCTATATTGAAGTTCGGTTGGTTTTACAATTTAAGGCTGCTTTGCTTTTAATAAATCACGAATCTCTTCCAACAAAATTTCTTCATTACTGGGTTCTTCCGGAGCGGGAGCAGCCTCTTCCTCTTTTTTCTTATTAAACGATATCAATTTTATAAATAGAAAAATAGATAAGGATATTATAAGGAAGTCTACAACTGACTGGATAAAAGCACCATATCTAAAAGCTACTTCCGAAACATCTCCGCTGGCCGGTGTAATAACATATTTTAGATCGGTAAAATTGATTCCCCCTATGATAACGCCTAAAAGCGGCATCAGTATATCGTCAACCAAAGAAGTTACTATTTTACCGAATGCTCCACCGATTATCACACCAACAGCAAGGTCTATCACATTTCCCTTAAAAGCGAATTCTTTAAATTCTTTTAACATTTTTATAGCACCCCCATTATTTTAATTGATACGGCAAAATGTACAACAATAATAAAATCTTTCCTACCTACTGCACCTAGTTTTTCCGGATGCCATTATGCATTAATTATATAGCAAAAACAAATGAAATAACAATAGTATTTACAATATTATGTTTTATGATCAAAACACACAATGCAAAATCAAAGCATATATGCTACAATAATAGCAAAAACAATAAAGATACAAAAACTGCACAAGGGGACGGTCCTTCTGTGCAGTTTCCAGCTAACATTATGCGATTCGATTATACGTCGTTCTCTATACAAAAGGGAGTGTCTACTATTATAAGTCAAACAATCACTGTAAAAGATACTATAAAGTTTGTAAAGATAATTTTCAAAATATATCTACTATATGTACTGATATTTGGCGCTTTAATATTCGGTTTTCATAAGCCCACCACAGATAAATATTTAAACGACCATCAGGCAGAAAGGTTTTACGGTGAAAATACTTCAAAGGATAGAATAGTGTTGGTAGAAGATAGGCACAAGTCAGGTATTGCACGAATCGATCTCATGGAAAGAGCCCAACAAACTCTGGATATAGCATATTATAAAATACAAAATGGAACTGCCGCAGATATTTTTTTCGGAACAATATTGGATGCAGCCGATCGAGGGGTGCAAGTGCGTATTCTGGTGGACGGCATATTCCATAATTTTAAAGGTACTTCCCGTGATGTTAAATACACCTTGATGAATCATCCTAATATTCAACTTAAACTTTATGAACCTTTCAACCCCTTCCTGCCCTGGACGTGGAACAACAGGCTTCACGATAAATTTATTGTTGTGGACAACCAATGGGCAATGATAGGCGGAAGAAATATAGAAGATAGATGTTTCCTGGACCAAGTCAAAGATACCAAAATAGTAAATGACAGAGATGTGGTTATTATAAACACTGACCAAGATGATAATTCTGATAGTGCTGTCCATCAAATGAAAAAATATTTTGACCAGTTGTGGCAGCATGAGTTTTCAAAATATCCTGCTATGCAGTTGAATGAAAGACAGAAAGCAAAAGCCTTGGATAGAGAACGGGCTTTAAACGAGTATGCCCAAACAATGAAACAACAATATCCTGAAATATTCAAAAACCCCATCGACTGGCTTACCTTGTCCCTGCCTGCCCGGAAAATAACATTGATCCACAACCCTATACAGCGTTTCAATAAAGAACCTTGGGTGTGGGATGAAATATTACAATTGATGGAACAAGCCCAAGAATCTATATTCATCCAAAGCCCCTACATCGTTCCAACAAAGAATATGATGAAATACGCTGATGAGGATAACCTAGACTACCACAATATCAGCATGCTGACAAATTCATTAGCAGTAGGCCCCAACTATCCAGGTATGTCAGGATACATTAGACACAGGAAAAACATGGTGGATTTGGGCATCAACCTATACGAATACCACGGGTCAGGATCAATCCATGGCAAGTCCATAATGATAGACGACAGAATCAGTCTGGTAGGCTCCTATAACTTAGATGCAAGGAGTACTTTTTTGAGCACGGAAAGCATGGTGGTGATAGACAGCGAGGAATTTTATTCTGCTTTGGAAAATCAGATGAAAAAATTGACCGATACTAGTTTGAAAGTCGGTCAAGATTATTCCTATTTAGACAACCCTTTTGTTGAACATAAAAAAGCATCTCCGGCTAAAATGGTACTTATAAGAGCATTATCATTTCTTGCATACTTTTTCGATTATCTGCTGTAAAGTGCACAGAAGAACTGTCCCCTTGTGCTATTCAGTATACCCTCCACTATTCTGTCAGCGGCTTTTCCGTCTCCATAAGGGTTTACTGAATTCGCCATCCTATCATACTCATCTTTATCATTTAAAAGCAGATGGGCCTGTTTAAATATAGCATCTCTATCTGTTCCCACCACTCTTACCGTCCCTGCCTCAACCGCTTCCGGTCTTTCGGTGGTGTCCCTGAGCACCAGCACAGGCTTGCCTAGGGAAGGGGCCTCTTCCTGTATGCCTCCTGAATCGGTCAATATCATATAGCATTTATTCATTAGATTGGCAAAAGGCTGATAATCCATGGGCTCTATCAGATGAACCCTATCTATATCCTTTAATATAGGGCAGGCAATATCCCTCACTTTAGGATTTTTATGAACAGGAAAAACCACCTCTACATCCCTATTATCGGCAATGATATCTATGATGGCGTTGAAGATGTTCTCCATAGGCTGCCCCAAGTTTTCCCTTCTATGGCAAGTGACCAACACCACTCTCTTACTGCCAAAATCAATATCATCCAAAAGCTGGCCCTCAAACCTGTAATCCTGCTCTACCACCTGCAACAGCGCATCTATCACTGTATTGCCCGTTATGATAATATCTTTCCGATTTACCCCTTCTTTTAAAAGGTTATCCCCAGCCTTTTTTGTAGGAGCAAAATGCAGATCAGCAATAGCCCCTGTCAATCTTCTGTTCATCTCTTCAGGGTAAGGAGAATATTTATCATCAGTCCTCAAGCCTGCCTCTACATGGCCTACAGGTATCCTATGATAAAAACAACAAAGGCTGGCGGCAAATGTGGTGGTAGTATCACCATGAACCAGCACCATACCAGGCCTTTCCCTTTCCAATACCCCCTCCAGCCCACCGATAACCCGGGCAGTTATATCCGCCAAGCTCTGCCCCTCCTTCATTATATCCAGGTCATATGAAGGGACAATACCGAACAAATCCAATACCTGATCCAACATATATCGATGCTGCCCGGTAACCAAGGTCTTCACTTCAAACTGAGAATTATCCTCCAATTTTTTCACTACCGGAGCCATCTTTATAGCCTCCGGCCTTGTGCCGAATACCGGCATTATCTTAATTTTTCTCATTTATCAAACATCCTTTGATATTTATATTAGATGTTTATTAAAGCAAATGAGAAAATATTAATAAATCCTCACCCTTTACTTGTATCTATAACCAAATCACAACCGGATTGAATTTTAAAATAAGAAAAATAATTGTTCTCCATCGGAATCCACCTATCTATAAAATCCTTTATCTTGTTTTGCCCACTGCGCTGCACAATTCGCTGTCTTTGAACCTGTGGGCTCACCGTCAAAAATATCCTATAATCATATGCCTGCTGCAAACTAGGATGGAGAGAATACACTCCCTCCACAATGTTTAATTTCCTTTTTTCCACATAAACCGGGCTGTCCAACTCTCCTTTGTCACATCGGAAAGGCCGATAGTTAAATTCTTGACCCTTTTGCAGGGGATGGAGAACCTCCTCTTTAAATCTTTCATAATGCACATTGCCCCCCGGCTGTGCCAGCCTCTCTTGGGTTCTCATGGAAAAAGGAAGAAAAAAATCATCCATGTGAAACACATTGCAGTTGAAATGACTGGTTAAGCAATCTGCCAAAGTGGTCTTTCCACTCCCACAAGGCCCATCGATGGCAATAATAATATGTTCACGCTTATCCATCAATCTTAATATCTGATCACATACAACGGAACAGGTATCCACTATATAGATCACCTTCCTCCCTGCTTTATTATTGTTATTATACCATCGTTTTCCTTGCAAAAAATGTATTGACCTTTCCGTAAAACTGTGTTATTGTATTAGCAGCTTAATACAATAACACAAAATAATTTTGAATGGAGGTGCTTTATTGAAACTGAATTTTGATCCTGCTCTTCCAATATATACTCAGATTGTGGATGGTTTTAAGCAAGAGATTTGCAGCGGCAATCTTGCTCCTGGCGAAAAGATTGCACCGGTGAGAGAGCTGGCGATAGAGCTCGGGGTAAATCCTAACACCCTTCAACGTGCAATGGGCGAACTCGAACGGGAAGGGCTGCTGTATACTGAACGCACCTCAGGTCGCTTTGTTACCAACGACATAGAATTGATCCAAAAGCTTAAAAGTGAATTGACATCCGGTCTGGTAGAGGAATTTCTATGCAAAATGACAGCTCTGGGATGCTCCATCCACCAAATAAAGCAACTTATAGATATGAAAGGAGAGGTTAAACATGAGTAGTAAAAATTTACTCAAAATATCAAATGTCACAAAACGATATGGAAAACAAACAGCTCTAAAAGATGTATCCTTCAATATACAATCCGGGCGCATCGTAGGGCTTCTTGGACCCAACGGCAGCGGCAAGACTACACTGATAAAAATTATCAACGGCTTATTGGCTGATTATACGGGGGATGTCCGTATTTGCAGCAACAACCCCGGCGTTAAAACCAAAAGCGTGGTCAGTTATCTTCCTGATAAGATGGCCTTGCCTGAATGGCTCAAGGTGGAACAGACACTCCATGTTTATGCGGATTTTTTTGAGGACTTTGATTGTGAGCGGGCAAACCACTTGCTGGAATCCCTTAAACTGCCTAAAAATAAGAGGATATCCGAACTTTCCAAGGGCATGAAAGAAAAGCTTCTATTGGTACTCACCATGTGCCGCCGGGCTAAATTATATATTCTGGATGAACCGATTGCAGGCGTAGACCCTGCATCTCGTGAAGTGATACTGTCTACTATATTGAATAACTTGGCAGAAAATAGCTCTATTTTATTATCCACCCATATCATCTCTGATGTTGAGACAATATTTGACGATGTTATTTTCCTGAAAGACGGCAAGATAAATCTTTTGGGACAAGCCGAGTCTCTGCGTACAGAACATAAAAAGTCCATAGATCAATTGTTTAGGGAGGTATATAGATGTTAGGCAAATTAATCAAACTGGATATCAAATTCGCATATAAAAAATTCATTGTAATGGCAGCCCTGCTGCTGGTCTTCGGCTTTGCAATGCCTTACTTGTACGACACCGTTGCACAAGGCGGTGCAGTTATAATATTTACCGTATCCATTGTAATAGTGTGTATCATGTGTGTTTGGCTGGTTTTACAACATTTTCAAAAAAATCTATTCGGTCCGGAAGGATATTTGATGTTCACCCTGCCGGTAAAGCCTTTTCAACTATTGCTGTCAAAACTGATCACCACAATTATATGGTTCAATATAATGCTCTTTTCAGCGATAGCCATGATATTGCTTCTCTCCAGATTTCAAATACCTTTTGATGCAATCAAAGGTTCAATCAATTGGGAAAACATCAAAACTATTTTAAAAGCAATACTTGGTATCAACATAGGCATAATACCTTTAGTATTATCACTATATATGGGAATCTCCTTATCCACCGTGGCAATACGTAATAAAAAACTGGGCATGGGATTAGGAATGATAATATCTATAATCGCTATATGGATCTATAATTGGACATCGCTGAAACTTTCCGGTTTAGCTCCTTTTACCGTGACTGCTGCAAATGATGCAATTGTCATGGGCGAAAATTTTATCCCCGGAGATACACCTATATTAATAAGTCTGGCTGTATCACTTGCTTTTTCAGCCTTGTTCTTCTTTATCACCACTTATATCATGAGACATAAACTGAACTTAGATTGAAAAAACAACCCAATAACACAGGGGGACAGTCCCCTTGTGTTATTGGGTTAACCATGGCTTGACTATTTCCTGAAAAACAGCATCATCCACCAAAATTCTATTCTGCCAAAAAAGTGCATTTTGTTTAGAAATAATCCGTGGTGCCAAAATATAAGCGGATAAAAAGCCTGCCTGTTCAATGATCGGAACCAATTCGTCCTCCCCGTCCCCATAGGGATAAGCAAAATCCACTACTTGTACCCCCGTTAAATTAGCCTCAATAGTATGTTTGCTTTTGATCAAATCCTGTAAAAAGGCAGTTTTCTGATCCGGGTCGAAAAAAACCGGCTCATCCTCTACTAAATAATGCATATCATATGTATGGGAACCAATTGTAGCCAATCCGCTATCCACCATTTCCTGTATCTGCTCCCAGGTTGCCAATGAAAGATTATCAAAATCGGGATCTCCTACATGTCCTGCTATCAAAAACAAAGTAAAAGGAATTTGATGCTCCTTTAAAATAGGAAAAGCATTCTCATATACAGACTCATCTACATCATCAAAGGAAATCCAGACACATTTTTCAGGGTGGCTACCTGTTTTTCTGAATTCCCTCAAGTCAGACGGTGTAACAAAAGTCGCACCCTGCTCCTGCAAAAATTGAATATGCTGCTGAAACTCGCTTTTATAGACTGAGTAATTCCTCAATTCATCAGAAGCAGTCAAATGCTCTATTACCTTTGTGGCAATATCATCCTGTCGCACTCGATGATAAGTAAGACCGAGACAACCATCCTTTTCAAGGGGTTCAGGAAAACTCATAGCCGGCGTATTTTCTACATTGATTTTATCAGCGATTATAAATACTATAATAAAAACTACTAGAAATAGACTGGACGCCTTTAACAATCTCTTCATGGATAATTTCATATTAATCCTCTCCATCCCTTATGGGATTTGTCTCCAATATGATCACCTTCTCACGTTGAAGTGTCTCATAAACACTTTCATCAATCATACCTAAACCCATCAAATCTTCTTTTGTTGCAGGCTGGGGATATTTTCTGCGAGTCAGACTTCCATACCTTTTCTTGTTGTAAAAACCCCATAACCAAAGCAGCAGATAAAATAAAACGAATAAAATTCCACCTATGGAAAAAAACCTTTGAATATCATCGTTGGTCATTTTAAAAGATATCTTGAACAATCTGGGATATTCATGATTAAGTGAAAATATAGAATCAATAAAGAAGTATATAACCGTCACACAATAAAACCACACTATCAGGGTAAATATACCAACAATAATTTCACGCCACCAACATTTGTGGGATTTAACAATAAATGTTTGATTTATGCAGCTTTGCGTTGTCCTCTGTCCGGACTTGTCCATATAGCATATCCCCCCTTGATTCTGCTGTTGATGGCTTTAGGAAAAGCAAACATTACAATGGTTGCATTTAAAATCCAATAAACAAATGGATACCAAGCTGCCCATAAATAAAAATGTAAAACATCATCGTATTTGCTATCAATCCTTAAAGATGACCACAATTGTATTAAGCTTAAAAATACCAAAGCAAAGGATGGAAAAGCTAACCACATAAATAACTCCTGAACGGTATCAGCATTAATAAAATAATATACTGTCACAATCACCCAAGAATAGGCCCAAAATAGACTGACCCATTGCTCCAAATAAATTGGCCATATTCGCCGATGTCGCCAATCCAGCATAACCCTCCAGTGGCGCAAAATCACTTCCTGCCCACCTTGAGCCCAGCGAATCCTTTGTTTCCAAATACCGCTGATAGTTTCAGGCACCAACATCCAACACAACGCTCGGGGTTCATAGCGGATATCCCAGAACCTTTGCTGCAGCTTCCAGGAAATAGAAATATCCTCTGTTATCATATCATGATCCCACAAACCTACATCCACCAATGCTTTTTTTCTGAAAGCGACAACAACACCCGAAACTGTCATGATTTTACCTAAAATACGCTGTGACCGCTTGATCGCCCCAATAATAGATGCATATTCAACTATTTGCAATTTTGCTAATAATGTATCACGATTGCGAATCCGTGGATTTCCGGTAACTGCTCCCAATCTTTCACCTTTATATAAAAAATGATAGATCAGGTAATGGGCTGCATATGGATCTAAAACCGCATCGGAATCAATACAAACTAAATACTCAGCTTTTGAAGCAAAGGTAGCCAGCTTTAATGCTGTTGCTTTTCCCCGATTTTCCTTACAATCTATAATTCTCAGATCATCATATTGTTTCGCCAGTTTATGTAATATTTCCCCTGTCCTATCGCTGCTGCCATCATTTACCGCAATAATTTCCCTGTTTGTGTAAGCCAGCCGGTGTATATAAGCGATGGTTTCTTCAATAGTCTCCTCCTCGTTATAACAGGGAATCAAAATGCTGATCATGGGCCAATCTATAGAATCAAAATCAATGGGCATCTCCCTTTCCCGTCTTTTAGAAAACAACCTGGATCCAGCAATCCAAAACAAAGACATCAAAAGTGGATACTAAAAAACAAAAGTTGCCAAATTGTCTATGATAGATTCCATCTATAATCCCTCATTCGATATTTATTTATAATATTTTCTATAATATATTATACATGGATTTTGTTAATTCGACAAACAACTCTTCAACACAAGGGGACAGTCCTTCTGTGCAGTTTTAAAACTGCACAGAAGGACTGTCCCCTTGTGTTGTTATACTATCAAATAGTTCCGTTTAACACTAATACTAGAAGAATACAAGTTATCAAAACCAACCCCGAAACTAACATCACTCCCATATTCAACTTTTTATCCGGTTCCCCTTGGGCAGAATCCGGAAAAAGATTGTTTTTACGCAGGGTACCAACTACGGGTTTGTAGAGTAACATTGTAATTGCAGCGTTCAAGCCGCCTTTGAGTAAGTTGAAGGGAAGAAATGCCGGTAACAACAGTTCAGCTACTGCCTTACGCGGATAACCCAGGTAAATTGGGGTTATGAGATAATTCCAAAGCAGCATAACGGATGTCATAAACAAGCAGCCGATGATAAGGCCTATTATTGCACCTTTTAAAGTGCGCTTCCTTTTGTATATATAGGCTGCTGTACATGCAAAAGAACAGCTGGATATGATGTTCATAATCAATCCTATTACTCCGGTATCGCTTACTGT
>JAQVDB010000062.1 GCA_028698525.1 Clostridia bacterium | reverse complement strand
AGAACGTTCATTTCTGTTCTATTCATGTGGTTTCGATACATTTTGAACTTATTTTACCCGTTCCAGTCCCAGTTCCGGTGTCTAATTTAACAATTTAGAACCTACTATTGAAAAATTATTTTTTAATTAATATCTCCATATCTGTAATAAATTCATAAATTGTTACAAATCCAGTTTTATCTATTTTTTTGCTATAAGTTTTTGAGAAATTCTTGTAATTACACCAAAAGTATTCTTTAACTCATAATCAATATATAAAACTAAATTATTCTGTGGTGAAATATCTCTAGTATCATAATTTAAAGGAACCTCTTTAATCTTTTTTATATTATCATCATTTATAGATAATATAAAATATCTATCATAATCTTTAGTTTCACGATAAATACCCTTGCTTTTCATTGAAACTTCGAATTCGTTTTTAATCCATTCTTTAACCCATGTTCGACATTTATAAAATTTATAGTAGATGTAAAATTTTGCCTGTACTTTTAAAAAATAAATTTATTCCTCTATCTTCTATTGTTATTAATTCAAATGAAACGCTTGAAAACCCATTTAACTTAAGATCTTACTCGAGTAATTTCAAATTAGCTTCTGCGAATCTTTCGTTTGATTTTTGGAGAGATACATTTTGTATATAAGAGATAAGCCCCAAAAGAAAGGTTCCAAATAATGTAATAATACCAGCACAAAATACCAACCAATCGCTTTTCTTTAATCCAACCCCTATTGGTAGAGGGCCACTTCTAATGAATAGTAACCAAGCTATCACATAAGCAATCATAACAACTCCTATTGATATGCAAATTACTTAACTATCCTACATTTCTTCATAGCACATCTCCTTCGTTTATGATTTTATCATAAATATATATCATACCTTTCAAGCTAATTTAATCCATATAAACAAAGAAATTTTAAAGTTTATTTGGAATTAAAATCCCTACATTTAGAAATCAAATATGACCTATCAAAAAAAATCAGTTTTTACTTCAAATTGATATATTATGTTTTCCATCTTTTTTTTGCTAGATTTATCACAAAACATATCATTTTACTCCCTATATCCAAAGCCTCTTTACAAGATACATAAACCTTAATTGCGGGTCTCTTATTCTATTCATTCCCTTTTTAACTTCTATAAAAAAAGCTTTTTCATTAAAAACAAATAAATCTGGATTTTCTATACTATATCCACTTTGAAGATTTAGTTTTAGTAATTTCGAAAATCTGTTTAACTGATCAATTGCAACCAATGACCTAATCACTTTATTAAATTGATCATATTTGGATCTTTTAGAAATTAAATCAAAACTATTATTAAATACATTGTAACCTTTACTCCTATAATGTTTTTCTGCCATCCATTCATCAAAACCATATCCATTACTAACTCCTAGTCCTTACCACTCTAATATAAATAAAGGAACAATTTCAGGTTTAATATCTTTCCATAAATCTAATAAATCTTTTTCAAATGGAAGTGTTAGAGTTTTAATGATTATAGATTCCATAAAACTAACTCCTTCTGATTTTATTTATCCTCATTAACAGAGGCAGTATCTATAACCTCAAATTTAATATTTAAAAGTTTTTCTTTCAAATCACTAAGTATATTCTCTAGTCTACTCTCTATAAAAATATCTAAGGCATTTTCTGGCATCTCATGTTCTCTTGACCAATCTAAGATTTCAGGAGATATTAAATGGTTCTTTAGTACTTCACCAAAACTTCCTGAATCATAATCTTTGATATATTCTATTGGATTTTTATTGCTAATTCTTATATTAGTTATCTGAGTTAAATAAGCAATATTCATTAAACTATTGCCTCCAAGTTTGTTTTTAGCAATATTTTTCTCAATATAATCCATAGGAAATATATGGTGTAAATTCGGTTTATCAGTAATGGTGTAATATACATCTGAAAGCACACTACGATTTGGATTTTCCCAGTCTCTTGGGTCTTTACTTGCGTACAAGGATAAAATAGATCTAGATAATCTACCTCTTGAACTATAGGAAGCTGTTCTTAAATCGTTTCTATCAATTATAAATTTATCAAACTCTGGATTTTCATCATTTTTCTTCTCTTCTAAGAAACTAATATGGTTCCATAAATGAGTAGTATTTCTTAGCAAATCTTCTCTATGAAAACTATAATACCAAAAATATTTATTTATAAATTCATAATCTGGTCTTTTATTTTTATAAAAATAGTATGCTATTGTCATGTAAAAATATCTAAAAGGTATTAGATGTGGACCTTTTATTCTCAAATGATTTTCAAAAAAATCAAAAGTTTTTAATATAGCTTTTTGCGCTTCATCCCATACATTTTCAATTTGTTCTGCACGAATATTATTTAAGTATCTATCAGTAATATTTAAGACTCCAGATCCTTCAACATCTTTATTAATTAAAACAGCTAATATCTGTAGATACGTTAGGTCATCAATATTCATATATTCACTAGTTTTAGATGTCTTAAATCTATTTATAATATCTCTTAAATAAAATTCTTTTTGTTCTTTATTTGATGGCCTAAATGTCTTTGCAACAATGATATCAAATATATTTAATGGCTTGCCTTCCTGATTTATTCTTTCAAATATCTCACATACTTCCGATACCTGTATTCCCTTAAGTTCAATCAAGGAGATTCTATAGTTATCTAAAACACTTTTAATTTTTCTTAACTGCTTTCTTACAGGATGATTATAGCTATAATTTTCTTCTGACTTGTTAACCAAATTTTCTTCTATTAATCCATAATTTTCTTTAATATCTTTCAATTTAACTATAAGACCTTGATCATATCTTCTTTTTCTCTTCATATTAGCTCTTAATCTTTTATTATCATCATCTATCTCATTCCAAAATAAAAATCTTTTTTTATAGCTATCATCATCTATCTCTTCTGAGTCTTCGATTGTTAAATCCACATAAAGACTTGGTTCAAAATCTTTGTTTCCCTCAATTTCACCTCCATAAATTGAAGTCAACAGAGAAGTAGTCCTTTGCTGTCCATCTAAAATATACTGATACTGAACCCGTTCAAATTCTTCCCCACCTATAACATGTCCACCTACTTTTCTATGATTCTGAAGCTTTACATCAGTCTTCCAAATCAAAATACTTCCTAATGGATAAAATTTATAAATACTATCCCATAACTTTTTCACATTATCTTTTTCCCAAACAACTTCTCTTTGAAATGTAGGTATCTGGTAATTTTTATTCCTTAAGTCTTCTAGATAAGAGTATATACCCTTATCAGTTGGTTTAATCCTATCTACATAACTCACTGTACTCATATAGCTTGCCCCCTTGTTTTATAAAGTTTTAATATTTTTATAAATCAATTTAATTTATTTTTGATTATACTAAATGAATTTATTTAACTAGCATATCTTTGACTTCCCATCATGGCGTCTTCCAGTAAATGAGTAAACACTATATCTGATTTTCTAGTAAATATTTCTCAATTGTAGCTATCAGGTAAAAAATCATCTAATACTTTCTCAACTCTTAATTTTACTTTTCTTCTAGGTTGTTCATCTTTATACCAGTCTACAACTTTTGTTTCACTATCTTCTCTCATAATAGCTTCATATAGTTTTTTAGCTGATAATTTCACTTGTTCTTCTTCTTTTTTAGTTAAATTGTCTTTTTTCAATAGATCATATAACTCTAATTCTTTATCTGTCAAGCCTTCTTTGATATTTCTTTCATCTTCTTCTTTTAGGTCATCTACAAAACCTATTAAATCTTCATAGTAGTTTTCATTACTTGAATTTCCTGAATTATACTTATCTATTATGACTTTGTATCTTTCAGAGAAAGATATTCTTGTCTTATTTTCTTCTAATAGTTTTTCAAGTTTTTCTTCTATAAAGCTTCTAAGCTCTTGTATTTCGATATTCTTGTATGGTGATTCTTGTATTTTCCTTTTTATATCTTCTGTATTTATTTCTGCAAGACTTATAGTCTTCATAGCCTTTATTCCATATTCTTCAGAACCATCTTCTTTTACAGAATTAGCTTTAACACTTAAATCCAATGTTTTATCTAATTCAATTTTAGCCCTATCTATATTTACATCTCTAACAGCAGCCTTAAACATATCATCTAGATAAAATATAATAGTAAGATATTTATTGTTCCATCTCTTTTCAAATACTTCTGGTTTACTGCCCTCATATATATTTCTACATAAATTTGTATAAATCTTAAATTCTTCTTTGTAATCATCTTTATCTAGTAATATATTTAGATATTCTTCAAATAAAGATATTCTTGAAAAGGCTTCGTCTATGTCTAATATCCTATCAAAATCTATACTAAGCTTCTTGCAAAACTTATAAGTTTCATCTATAGTTTGATCCAATAAATCTAGCATAGCTTCTATATTTTTTACAGGCATTTCGTCTTCATTATCTGGATTCGCATAGTCACCAAGGGCCCTTTTCATAGATTTAAATAGGTTTAGATAGTCTACTATTAGACCTGAGTTTTTTCCTGGATATACCCTATTTACTCTTGCTATGGCTTGCATTAGGGTATGTCCCTTCATAGGCTTGTCTAGGTACAAGGTAGATACACTAGGGGCATCAAATCCCGTTAACCACATTATAAGATAATAGGGTTATCAATATCTGCTATATGTGTAGGCTCTTCATTGTGAAATCCCATATATTTTTTTGTTGATTGATCTATTACTATAACTTCCCCTTCTTCATACAGTTCTTCCTCTCTATAAAAATGTCCTGCTTGTAATCTATTGACCAAGTCTCCAACTCTTTTTACTTCCCATGCTTCAGGTATACCTTTTATAAATTTAGTATTTTCATATCCTGGGAATCTCATTCTTACAAACCATTCTTTATATATTTCTTCTGCTGTTTTTTCTAGGATTTCTATTCTTCTATTATTGTTTTCTATTAACTCATCATAGGTTGAAAGAATGTATGCTATTTTTTCTTGGGTTTTTAGGTCTGGAATTTGAATCTTAATATTTTTGAAATCTTCTATTCCAACAGCTGGATATGCTGCTCCTTTCGCAATTTGGCTTATATGGTCTACAAAACTATTGGGATTTATTTGGAACGATTAAACCTAATGGCTACCGTCAATTTAATACAGCCTATGTTGAAATTCCAAAGAAAATGGGAAAGTCTGAACTAGCAGCTGCCATTGCCCTTCTCCTAACTTGTGGTGATGGAGAAGAAAGAGCGGAGGTTTATGGCTGTGCTGCAGATAGAAATCAAGCATCAATTGTTTTTAATGTAGCAGCTGATATGGTTAGGATGTGTCCTCCCTTAGCCAAGCGAGTCAAGATTTTGGATTCCATGAAAAGATTAATCTATCAGCCCACAGGAAGTGTCTATCAAGTCTTATCTGCTGATGTTAAAAATAAACACAGCTTTAATACCCATGGAGTTGTATTTGATGAACTTCATACCCAGCCTAATAGAAAGCTTTATGATGTTATGACTAAAGGAAGCGGTGATGCTAGAACCCAACCTCTTTATTTTTTAATTACTACTGCTGGAGATAATCAAAATAGTATCTGCTGGGAAGTACATCAAAAAGCTGTGGACTTGCTTAAGGGTAGAAAAACTGACTCTACATTTTATCCAGTTATTTATGGAGCAGACATGGAGGATGATTGGACTGATCCTAAGGTTTGGAAAAAAGCTAATCCTTCACTTGGAATAACAGTCACTATGGATAAGGTTAAAACAGCCTTTGAATCAGCAAGACAAAACCCAGCTGAAGAAAACAGCTTCAGACAGTTAAGGCTTAATCAATGGGTAAAACAGGCTGTCCGCTGGATGCCTATGGATAAGTGGGATGCCTGTGCTTTTAAAGTAGATCCAGAAGATTTAAAAGGTAGGGTTTGCTATGGAGGACTTGACCTATCTTCTTCTACAGATATAACTGCCTTTGTTTTAGTCTTCCCTCCAGAAGATGAGGATGATAAATATGCAATCCTCCCTTACTTTTGGATACCAGAAGAAAATATTGATTTAAGAGTTAGACGAGATCATGTAAATTATGATTTGTGGGAAAAACAAGGATATATTAAAATGACTGAGGGAAATGTTGTTCACTATGGTTTTATCGAATCTTTTATAGAAGAACTAGGGACGAATTATAACATTAGAGAAATCGCCTTTGACCGATGGGGCGCTGTTCAAATGACTCAAAACTTGGAAGGTATGGGTTTTACAGTTGTACCTTTTGGTCAAGGCTTTAAAGATATGAGCCCTCCAACAAAAGAATTAATGAAACTTACCTTAGAAGAAAAGTTAGCCCATGGTGGCCATCCTGTCCTTCGTTGGATGATGGATAATATATTTGTTAGAACAGATCCTACTGGAAACATTAAGCCTGATAAAGAAAAGTCTAGCGAGAAAATTGATGGTGCAGTTGCCACAATTATGGCCCTCGATAGAGCTTTAAGAAACGATGGTACA
This sequence comes from Clostridia bacterium, assembly GCA_028698525.1. NCBI lineage: Bacteria > Bacillati > Bacillota > Clostridia > Clostridia bacterium. The sequence continues at coordinate 5,295 of JAQVDB010000062.1, read as the reverse complement.
AATACTAGTAGTGTATATGATGAAAGAGGGATATTAATTTTCTGAGTTTAGTATTGCAAAGTCAGCTAAATATTAATTAACTATTATTTTAAAACACATGACTTAATTATACTATCACCCAGTGAGTGGTGCGTTCAGTAATCTTGACAATGTTCCTGTAAAGACATATAATGTATAACATATTTGTGGAATAGGAGCCGACATATGAATCTTATTGATTATTATCAGGAATGGTATGAATGTTTTTATAAAAACCTAGAACTAGTAAAGAAGACCAACCCCTTTCTATTGAATCCTGAATATAAGGATAGATGCGAAACTATGCTTTTTGGCCAGGAGGCAAACGAAATGCCTGCAGATAAGATATTATCTTTTAATGAAGCATATACGGGTATTCTAGCCTCATATAAAGACTATCTTCTGAAGGTGCTTAGATATGAACAACTAGAGCGCAATGGTAAACTAACAAGAAGGCTAGGAAATTTTGAATACCTACATTTATTGCTAGCCGGAATAGACAGAAAAAAGATTGATAATAACAATCCCAAAGAGATAGAAAAGCATCTTCTTCTTTTTAATCGGATCCTTGTAAATAATATTAATAAGGTGTCTAGCGGTGGGGAATATACTAAATTTAATGAAAAAAACGAACTTGCATTTGCAGACATAAAAAATAATATAAATATATACCAGGCAGAAATAGAATACTTTAGACCTAAGTATCTTATTTTTGCGTGTGGACCATCATATGCGATACAAATAGAGAGGGCTTTTAAAGTAGATATTAAAAATAAGAGGCCAACAAAAAATGAAGCGATTGCTGATATAACGGATAGTTTTTCTAATTATAAAACCGTAAAAAAAGCACTATATACTTACCATCCTCAGAACCGTATTTTTTCCCATATTGATTTATATAAAAAAATAACAAATTGTCTTAGCTAAAGATTTTATTTATAAGCATCTCACTCGAGGTGCTTTTTTCATGCCCATTTTAAGGATGTTGGATAATATCTATGTAAAAGTAGACCCAGCTGGGAATATAAAGCTAGATATAGACACGAGTACAGAGAAGATGGATGGTACTGTAGCAACTATAATGGCATTTGATAGAGCAATTAGGAATCAAGGGAGTAGTGGTAGTGTTTATGATGAGAGAGGGATATTTATTTTGTAAAACAAGGCAAATGTTTTTGTAAAGGGGTATACAAAACAAAACAATAATGATACAATATCCTTAACAAATAAAAGGAGGTTGTATTCCATGAAAATTGATGTTAATAAAATCATTAGCTCTCAAGAATTATTAGAGGATTTTAAAGGTATTTGTGAAATATTGGAATCAGATAATGAGATGTTTATATTTCAAAGTAATAAACCTTCCCATGTCATAATGACAATTGACCATTACCAAAACATAGTAGGGTATTCAAGAGAGAAAAATACGGATACTGTAGATTATGCTGACAACGAAGATCTAGATACAATGCTAAATAAGATTGGCAAAAGAATATTTATTGACTACTACTATATTTTCAAGACAGATGACAACCCTGAGGATCAATTAATTTCTGAAGACTTTACCCTTAATTCAAGAAGAAGTAGAAGCTCCAGTGCAAGGAAAATTTTCAGAGATAACCTTCAATTAGCAGCATTAAAAAATATTATTCAGTCCCCAAGACTCGATGAAGAAACTCTAGATAAAGCAAGGGAGATATTAGAATCGGAGACAGGAACTAAATCAGATATTAGTCCTATAGAAGAGTATAATTGCGAGAAAGATAATATGAAGATTGGAAAGACCGTCAGGTATTTATTAACACGTTTCTTGCAAGGTGAACACCTAACAGAAAATGAAGTAAGGTCTATGACTGATGAAGAATATTCAAAAAGAATATTTAATATAAATTTCCAAGTGCTAAAAGAAGTGGATGAAAATGCTTCAATTGATGAACAAAAACGTGACCAAAGGGGATACAACAGATACTACGATTCACCTATAGGAATGGGTAATAAGAAATATCTTTTATGTTCTCAATGGGTTGATAACCTGCACAGAAAGGCTTTTGAACGTTGGCTAGAAGATAAGCTTATGGAAATTCTTATTTCTCGTGTTGAACTACTAAATTCAGGAACTGAGTTTAGAATAAAGGATCAATTAAGTGACTTTTGGCAGTATATACCACATAATACACTAAGGTTGTTGGGAAAGAAATTCTACAACTATTCAATTAGTCAAAAAAATATAGAACCAATTGACAAACGCAATAATAATCAATATTATAAAAAACTTTAGGAGGTCCTTAAATGTTATATTCAGTTGATAGTGGTAAATATATTGAAAAACTCCCCCATAAAAAGGAGTTTGATAAGTGGATGAAAAATCTCTCTGACTATGACTACCAGAAGATAATTGATGCACTTAATGATAAGATTGATAAAAGTGACATCAATACATCTAGTTGGATTCCTGGAAACAATTGGACAGGGACTGTATATGAGCCTATATTCCATGCCTGTGGGGACAACATAGAAGCTTCTGGATTGTTCTTTGGTTTGATTCTATTTGATTTATTAATGCAGAGACAAGATGCTGTATGGGGCTTCGGGCGTTATGAGAAAAATGGAGTGCCAATTCGAGGAACAACTTATTTTATTCTTCAAAATCCTCCACCAAGATAAAATAATAGTAAAATTTCAAAAACCGTTTCCTAATAGGGACGGTTTTTTCATGCCCATTTTTAGGAGGTGAGACAAATCCAAATACCAATATTATCAAGATTATTTAAATCAAGGGCTGAACCTAAAAACTCTTTATTTGGCTCTACCTATAGTTTTTTCTTTGGGTCCACGAATAGTGGAAAAACAGTCAATGAAAGAACAGCTATGCAAACCACAGCTGTATATGCCTGTGTAAGAATACTAGCTGAAACAATAGCTTCACTGTCGCTTCATACTTATATGAATACTGAAACAGGGAAAGAAAAAGCTAGGGAACATCCAATGTATCACCTTCTTTCAGATTCCCCAAATCCTGAGATGACTTCATTTGTCTTTAGAGAGACACTTATGGGTCATCTTTTATTATGGGGAAATTCCTACTCTCAAATAATAAGGGATGGCCATGGCAAAGTGGTAGCCTTATATCCCTTGCTTCCAGACAAGATGAAGGTGGAAAGAAGTGAAAATGGTGAAATCTACTATATCTATAACAGTGAAGGAAAAGATTATCTTTTAAGAAATACAGAGGTGCTTCATATACCAGGTTTAGGGTTTGATGGACTTATTGGATACTCCCCAATTGCCATGGCTAAAAATGCGATTGGTATGGCACTGGCTACTGAAGAATATGGTGCTAAGTTCTTTTCAAATGGAGCAAACCCTGGTGGAGTTTTGGAACATCCTGGAGTTGTAAAGGACCCTCATAGAATTAGGGATAGCTGGAATCAAGTCTACCAAGGAACATCTAATGCTCATAGGGTGGCAGTTCTTGAAGAAGGGATGAAATTCTCACCTATAGGTATTCCACCAGAGCAAGCACAGTTTTTAGAAACAAGAAAATATCAAACTGAGGAAATCTGTAGGATCTTTAGAGTTCCTCCTCATTTGGTTGGTGATTTAGAAAGGGCTACTTTTTCAAATATTGAACATCAATCAATTAGCTTTGTGGTTCATACTATTAGACCTTGGCTAGTTAGTATAGAGCAATCTATTAATAAGGCTCTCTTTTCAGATAAAGAAAAAGAAAAATACTTTGTTAGCTTTTTAGTTGAGGGACTCCTTCGTGGAGATTATGAATCAAGAATGAGGGGTTATTCCATCGGCATTCAAAATGGTTTTATGTCTCCCAACGATGTCTGGGGTCTTAGGGGCTACCCCTAAATCCTTCTGATAAGAACAAGTAGAAAATTGAATAGAATAAAGCGAACCTTAAGGTCCGCTTTATTCTATTTTCTCGTAAGTGTCCGTACACTTACTGTGCTTGCTCATATACTAATAGTATAGGAACAGGGGAGTGTAACTGTAACCTAGGATTTCAAAAGTCCTCAAATAAAGCATTAGCATTTATTTTTATTCCCGTAAGCGTTGATATTACTTAACTTTCTTTTCTACTAGCCTGATTCTAAAGGTTTTAAAAACTTGGTTACAAGTTACAAGGTTTCACAGTTACAATTTTTCTTTCTTTTCCTCTCTCTCATAATAAAGTTTTACAGGTATAGATACCCCACTAGGAGCAATCCTTTTAGTCTTTGATGATCTGATAGCCTTCCATTCTGGGAAGTAGTTGTCCATTATTTCAGAGAAAGATTTTGATTTTATTTGATAGCCTTGCATGGCTAATTCCTTGAAGCAGGTTACATTAGGCTCTTGACTTCTTGGCTTATATTCTTCTAAGAAGTACCTGATATCTTCTACATCTGGATTGAGGTATTTAAATTTTTCTTGCTCCATGTAAAAATCTTTTAATAGTTCTTTTGGCAAAGTCCAAGAATGTTTCTTCTCTTTGTAAAGTTTATAACCATAGGCTAAGGCCTGGTTAAAATCTTCTCGAATTAAATCTAGATATTCTTTTTCTGATTGGTCTCTTTGAAAATCCTTGTCTAGATAAATGGCCTTCTTTCTATTTTCCTTGTGACATTCTACAGGTAAATATCTTCTCTCTCCTGTATGGTCATTTAAAAAAGTTCTTTCATTTAATGTTCCAATTAAAATACAAGTCCTAGGAACATCGGTAGAAAATTTCTCATAAGGAATTCTTATTCTATCACTTAGTTTAGATAAAAAGGATTTTGCTTCATTGGCAGACTTTGCATTTCTTAAGGCTACAAATTCTTCAATTTCTACTACAGTCTTTCCCATTAAGTTCATAACAGCATCCTTACCTTGAATGTTTTCAATGGTACAAAACCAATCATCTTTAATGGCTAAGTATCTAGCAAAGGTAGATTTACCTATTCCTTGACCACCTACTAAGACTATCATTTCATCAAACTTAGCTCCTGGTTCAAAGACTCTTTTTATTAAACCTAAAATCATATGTTCCATAATCCAGGCATTAAGTTCTGTATCTTCTGCTCCTAGATAGGTAGGCAGAAGTTTTCTTATTGTTCCTTCATCACCCTTCCAATTTAATCTTTCTAGATATTGCATGGGTGGGCTTATTTCGTATTGGTTGGCTACAAACCTAATTGCCTCCCACATCTTATTGGCATTATAGTTTAGGTCAAATTGCTTTTCGATGTCTAAGCCTAGTCTATTATTTAAAGAGTCATCCCATAGCCTTATTTGATTTGG
>JAQVDB010000061.1 GCA_028698525.1 Clostridia bacterium | reverse complement strand
GACATAGCAGAAGCTATATCTATGGCCGATAGAGTAGTAGTGCTCACAAACAGACCTGCAAAAATAAAGAGTATTCATCAAATAGCATTTTCTTGTGCCGACAGATCCCCGTTGAAGTGCAGAGATGATAATAACTTCAAAAATTACTTCAATACTATTTGGAAGGAGCTTGATGTACATGTCAGCTAAAAATAAACCAACTACTTATTCATCAAAGGAACACCTAGAATATATAAAAAAGATCAATACAAGAAAACGTAATATTCTCGTCTCACAATTAGCTCTTCTGGTAGCATTCTTTGTACTATGGGAACTCCTAGCCAATTTGAGATTTATAGATCCGTTTATCACCAGTCAACCATCAAGGGTAGTTAGAACACTTGTAAATTTATATAATGAGGGCAGCCTATTTACACATGTATCCATAACATTGATAGAAACAATAATCGGTTTTATATCAGGTACGCTTATAGGAACGATGATAGCTATTATATTATGGTGGTCAGATTTCCTCAGCAGAGTTTTAGATCCATATCTTGTAGTATTAAACAGCCTTCCAAAGATAGCCTTAGGTCCCATATTCATCGTATGGATCGGTAGTGGAACAGCAGCCATAATTACTATGGCATTAACCATATCTTTAATAGTCACAATAATAAGTGTATTAAACGGATTTAAAGAAGTAGACCAGGATAAAATAAAACTGTTAAAGACATTTGGGGCAACAAAAGCCCAGATATTAAGAAAAGTTATACTTCCCTCCAGCATTCCAACGATAATCTCTGCATTAAAAATAAATGTAGGGCTTTCATGGGTAGGAGTGATAGTAGGAGAATTTCTGGTATCAAAAGCCGGTCTAGGATATTTAATAGTATATGGTGGCCAGGTCTTTAAACTTGATCTTGTGATGACCAGTGTCCTTATCCTATCTGTCGCAGCAGCTTTGATGTACAAAGTTGTGGCATACTTTGAAAATAAATTTTTAATATGGAAACAATAAAAAAGCAAGTGGGAAAAATCAAACCGGCTTGCTTTTTTCTTTTTTTATAACCAGAAAATTAGATATTATGACTAGGATAGGCAATAAAGTAAAGGACAAGGCAGCTTTCATATTATATATTTCAGCTATAAAACCCATTATATAGGGAACAATAATGCCCCCTAAAGCACAACATGTCATCATGATTCCAAAGGCTGTACCTGTATATTGACTATAACGTCTTCCGGTTATAACCATGATCATAGGCCAAATACCTGAAAATCCAAAGCCTATGCCTGCGAAAGAGATAAGACTAAAAATGTAATTATCAAATCCCACGCCTAATAGGATAAAGAATGCAGAAAAAACTGAAGACATAATTATCAATTCATTGAGCTTGCTTTCATACTTGCTCATAAAGTACCTGCCTATCGCCATACTAGCCCAATACAATGATAAAGCCAGAGTTGGAAGCAATTCGTCACTTATCATTTCTTTCATGTAGGATGTTATCCAAAAAGCTATCCCTTCCTCTATGCCTACATACATTATCATAGAAATACAAAGCAACAAAAAGGTCTTGTTCTTTATCAATTTAGCTGCAATTGTACCCTCTATTTTTTCTTGAAGTTTTTTATCAGGATATTCGCTTTTTTTATAAAACAAGAAAAAATATGCCAGCGGTATCAAAAACACTATGTACAGCAACCTCCAGTTATTAGAAAAGCGCAAAAAACCTATCACTATGAAAGGCCCTATAACAGCACCTAAAGTAAAGAATAGCTGTGAAATATTTATAACCTTGTTTTCATCCTCCACATTCAAATCCGACAACAGAGTAGTAAGTCCTCCTTCTATTACACCGAAACCTGCTCCTACAAGAAAAATCCCAATAGACAAAATATAAATATTTGATGAAAATAGTATGAATATTATACCTGCTAAAAACACTGCATAAGCACCTGAAATTATTTTTCTTCTCCCACGTTTATCGCTCATCTCACCAGCAATCAAGGGTGATATCAAAAAACCCATAAAATGCATGGTAACCAATAAAGCCATAGATGTCTTGTTGAGCATCATATCGTTTCCTATTACATCCAATATTCTCTGGTATAAGGTAATATAAATCCCTAAAAAAGCCATGGCGAAATATGTAACTGAATTAACTTTTTTAAAATGCATTATATTTTCCTTCTCCTTAAAATAAATTATTTTATCAATCCCTTTATCATGATTAACATCCAAGGTATGCTGAACAATCGTTCAATTGTGTCAAAACTGCATAATCGTCGACAATCTCTATCCTAGATATACTACCGTTTGCTACTTTGAATCTCCATGAATCGGATAAGCCATTTCCAATAAGATGAGCTAATATATTTCTGATACACCCATGATGAGTCACAACAACTACTTTTTGCCTTTTATGAGCCTCAATAATTCTATCTATTTCTGAAACACATCTTCGATAAAATTCAACTGCACTCTCTCCTCCTGGAATTTTATAATTTATCCAGTCTGTACACCATTGCTTAAACTCTCTAGTATATTTTTTCTCTACTTCTCCCCAATGCATTCCCTCCCAACGTCCGAAATTCAGCTCCTTAAGGTTATCAGTAGTATGTAGCATAATATCATGTGCCCTACAAATATGCCCTGCAGTCTCTAGTGCCCTCCTTAAAGTGCTAGAATAAACACAATCTATTTTTTCGGATGCTAGCTTTTGTGCAATATTCACTGCTTGCCTTTCTCCATTGTCATTCAACCCTACATCATTCCAACCTGAATAAGTATTTGACCTGTTTGCATAAGTCTCCCCGTGCCTTACCAGAATAATAATGGTCATATATTTTATCACTCCCCCACTAAACTAAAATATTCATTAGCACCAAAAATAAAATCTCACTGAGCTCATTGATCATGCCTAATATATCACCCGTTATTCCGCAAAGCTTTCGTTGTACTCTGTAGGATATCAGTAAAGAAAACAATAAGATGGTTATAATAAATATGAATGCCTTATAATTAAAAAGATAAAAAACCATCACCATCGTTAATAAACTAGAAATGACTAACTGATCCGTTCCTACCCCTTCAGTAAAAAGTCTTCCTAGACCATCAGTAGGACGTGCATACTTAGAGATACTTGCACACATAACAATGCCTAGTCTTCCTAATATCGGTGCTGCTATAATCCCTTTATAAATATACGGTGGAGTCAAGCCATCTAACAAAAAAACTTTCAATAATATTGAAAAGACTATCGCCAATACACCATTGGCTCCCATTCTACTATCTTTTAATATGTCCAACATCTTTTCCTTGTCTTTATCAGAAAACAAGGCATCAAAAGAATCACCCAGCCCATCAACGTGGAATCCGCCAGTAATAATAGTTTGGGCGAGTACTGACATACATACAGCAAAAAGCCCCTGTTTAATATAACATGCTATATAATAGATTGCTGCTGAAAATAGCCCTACAACCAATCCAACTATAGGAAAAAATATTATTCCTTTAGAAAAATCATCCTGTTCTACATCTATTTGAACAGGGATGGGGATCCTTGTCATAAATTGCAGCATCAAAATCAATCTTTTAAACCATCGCAACTGCAACCCCTCCCCTCTACTTTATTCTCACCGGAATACCACAAGATAACAGATAAACCTCATCCGCCTGCCTTGCAATCATCTGATTGATCCTTCCTGATATATCCCTGAATATTATGCTCATATTGTTGTCTGGAACTATGCCGCATCCCACTTCATTAGTGACTAATATCGCAGAACAGTCTCCAGTCTTCACTTCTTGTATCAACTTCAATGTCTGATCTTTTATATATGACTCCAATCTCTGAGAATGCTGGTAAGGCATATTTTCCCAATCTATTTCTGTTTCTTCGATCATTAAATTTGTTATCATCAGAGTAATACAGTCTAAAACAATACAGTCTTTACGATATTTTATTTCTTTTATTGTTTTGTATATATCTCTGTACACTTCGAATGTTTCCCATGTACTTGGACGTTGCTGTTTATGCTTTTTGATTCTTTGTTTCATGCCCTCATCAAAAGGAATAGCTGTTGCAATATATGCTATATCCTTTCCCATTTCAGCCGCTATTTTTTCAGCGAATGTGCTTTTGCCACTTCTAGCTCCGCCAGTAACTAATATAAGTTTGTTGTTTTTGTTTTGAGACATATACGCTCTATCCCTCTCTATTTAATATAATAATATATATACCTGCTATAAACAGCAGGTATATATATTATTAAAACAATTCAATCTTTTTTACATTCACACCATCTATTGAAGCTAATTGAGATACAAGCTGCTCTACAAATTCTTGGTCTGCTTTAACATTCAGCGTTATTATACTCATATCCTCATCAGGATCATGCACACCCAATCTTGTAAGTATCTTACTCCCGTTTCTCGTCAGTATCTCTTGTACATCACAAGCATGTTTACACCTATCATCCACCACTATGCCAATCAAATAAAATTTTTTATCCATGTCTCTCCACCCTCCTTTTTTATATATTAAAATAAATCATAACTTTCTAAAGTATCATAAATAAACCTAAATATCTAATTATACTTATCCTTTATGAAGGAGATTAGATGAGCCTCATCAGTAAAAAATAAAACATTTTTTCTTTGTTTGAGTTTATCATACAATGCTGTAACTTTATTACCTGTATAATCCTTATCGCTTATTTTATCATATAGGGCCAGTATATGAACATCTTTTAGGCTATCATCAAATAATATTTCAATATTTTTCACATTTCCTTCACCAAAGTAAAGATCGGATAATACGACTACATCGCTTTGATGAATCAGTTTAAGATTATCTCTAAAACTTAAACTGCTTATGGGGGAAAACGGCAATTCTTCCGCTATATCTATGCCTAATATTTTCCCAGTATTCCAATCTGTATCTCCTATATTTAGCACTCCTGCAGATAGTGGATACCCTGCATCATACAGCTTTTCCATCAGATTAGATCCTGACCCGCCTCCGCAAATTATATGAAATCTTGTATGGCTTTTGTTTCTGCTGTTATTCGTACTTTTCCCGTAAGGCAGCACATAGGGAGATTTTGTGATAGGATTTAAAGATACAAAGCAATCTATTCCATACACCTGTTTTATATTCTTTTCAGTTACTATTTCAGCAGCAGGACCCATTCCTACTATTTCTCCCTCTTTAATAAGAACAATCAGATCGCTAAATTGTGCAGCTAAATTTATATCATGCAATACCGCTATCACTGTAAGGTTTCGTCTTTCCTTAAATCCATGCATCAATTCAAGCAGATCTAATTGATAATATACATCCAGATGAGAAGTGGGTTCATCCAGCAGTATGATTTCGGGCTGTTGAGCGATAGCCCTTGCTGCTACCACTCTTTGCATCTCCCCTCCGCTCAGCTGTGTAGCAAATCTATCTTTAAGCTGCCAAGTGCTTGTCTGCTCCATAGCTTTTTTGGCTATCTTAAGATCTTCGATTTTCTCATTCTGCAACCTTTCGATATATGGCGTCCTTCCCATCAGCACCATATCATATACACTAAAATCAAAATTTATTGAAGTGTTTTGAGGCACAAAAGCTACCTTTTTTGCTAATTCCTTTTTAGAATACTCATTTAAATTCCTTTTGTCAATATTTATTGTACCATAATCCGGTCTTAATGCACCTGATATATTTTTTAAAAGAGTAGTTTTTCCAGAACCATTAGGCCCCAATATACTGATGAACTTCCCCTTAGGAAAATCAATGTTTACTTCCTTTAATACTAAATGGCGCTGATAGCTATAACTTATATCTTTGATCTCTACAATATTGTCTCCCATAATACTACACCGCCGTCTTGTTCTTCTTTAAAAGATATATGAAAAATGGTCCCCCACATAGAGCAGTGATCACTCCTACAGGTATTTCTATAGGTTGGACAATAGTTCTTGCTATATTATCAGCAACTATCAAAAATATTGAGCCGGTCAATGCAGATAAAGGCAATAGTGCCCTGTGATCCGGTCCGAATATAATCCTTATTGCGTGGGGAATTATAAGCCCTACAAATCCTATTATGCCGCTTACACTTACAGCTGATGCAGCCACAAAGGATGCCACAATCATCAATATTCTCTTAATCTTTTCTACTTCCACGCCTAGATGGGAGGCAGTCTCATCGCCTAATAACATTATATTTAAGTCCTGAGCAAAACAAAACAATATAGCTATCCCTATGCCTATACAAGGCAAAGCTATATATACATTGTTCCATCTAGCATTTGATAGGCTGCCCATTATCCAAAAAATCACATTATGCACCTGTTCCCTACTAAATAACATAATAAAAGAAATCAATGCAGAAAGAAATGAACTGACTGCCACACCTGCCAATAACAAAGTAACCACAGGCACTTTGTTGCCAACCTTTGAAATAAAGTATACCACCAAGGTTGCTCCGATGGCACCTACAAAACTCATAATGCTCACCGCTCCAAATCCTAAAAAAGTTAGATTGAGCCCCAAATAAATTGCAACAGTAGCACCAAACGCTGCCCCTGATGATACACCAATTATGTATGGATCTGCCATTGGATTTTTCAGTATTCCCTGAAATACCGCCCCGGATACTGAAAGCCCGGCACCTATCAATCCTGCCAACAAAATTCTGGGTAACCGAAGATTTAAGACTATTATCTCATATTCCGGATGGATACCCGCATTTTTAATAAAGCTGCCTATCAATGGCATATTGCTAAACAATATTTTTACAGATGTTATAAAATCAACGTTCTGTGCAGCACCAAAAGTACACGATAGAATTACGATCAAAATCAATACTATTATCAGCATCACCATTATTAAATGATAAAACCTCTTTTTGTCTATATATGCCATCATATAAACTCCTTATCCATTAATCAAATCTACTTTTCCTCATATAAGCATTCATACATTACTTCCAACCCTTCCACTATCCTAGGAGTACCTCTGACAATTATATTATCATCTATTACAAAAAGTTTCTGGTTTTTCATGGCATCAGTATTTTTAAGCACATCATCTTTTTTAATCTGCTCTATATCTCCCACATGTTTCGTAATAAATATGGCATCCGGATTTTTTTCCACAACCTTTTCCATGCTATATTTACACCACGGTGTCTCGCCATCCTGGGCAATGTTTATCCCTCCACATATCTCTATAGCATCATGCATAAATGAACCTTTTGAAACAGTCCATAGGTCTGTCCCATATTCTACGATGAAAAACACCTTTGGCTTTTTTTTATCTTTTACTCTGTTCTTTATCTCATCAACCTTGCTTTTCATCTGTGCTACTATCTGTTCTGCCCTGTCTTCTGTTGCTGTAGCCTTGCCTATCATTTCTATCGAATTATATATGTCGTTAAAATCATTTGCTTCGCTTGAAATGACTACAATTCCCAGGTCTTTTAATTGACTTATAGCATCTTCATGCATATATCCTCCTGCTACTACTAGATCCGGCATAATAGAGGTAATCACCTCTATGTTAGGACCATCAAAATCCCCTACTTTTTGTTTGTTTTTTGCCTCTTCTGGATAATCACAATACTCAGTGACACCTACTATTTTATCATCTAGCCCTAAATCAAACAATATTTCAGTATTAGCCGGACTCAATGATACAATTTTCTCCGGTGATTTATTCATTATAACCTTTTCACCTGTCATATCTATAAGTTCAATGGATGTCTCTTCATCCATAACTTCCGTTTCACCGTTTAAATCATCAGATGAATTTTGATTATTTGCGCAACCAACTGATACAAAGATCAGAGCAATGACAACAAATAACACCAAAATATTTTTTAATTTAATTTTCCCCATAATAAGTACAGCTCCTTTCAGCTCAACTATAATTTCAGATTAAATATAAATAAAGAAACCTTCCTAAAAGGAAGGCAAATACAATATAACCAAACACCTCCCTATCCCCGTAGTTCAAAAGTGTAGCACAGACAGGCAGGTCTCCTGGCTCTGATTCATCGCTGCTACCTACCTTCCCGGCATAGCCAGTGGTATACTAATCTAGTAACAGCTCATCATTACAGTGGCGGGACCGCTCCGGATTTTCACCGAATTCCCTATTAAGATTAAAGAAATCACCTGTCCATATTTTATTTTATATGATTAATTTATCACAATGGACATATAAAATTCAACTAATTCGCAAAAAAAAACCAGATTTAATAAATCTGGTTTTGATCTTTTTACTTTAATACCCTTAAACCCCATTTAAACCTTTTTGCATAATATCCGCTAAATTTAGTGTGCATATTCACTTCTTCAACACGTCTCTTGGAGTTTGGGGCATGTATGAAATTTCCATTGCCTGTATATATACCTACATGACTCACATTCCCACTGCCATTGGTAGTAAAACATACCAGATCTCCTGGTTTAAGAGCACCCATGCTGCTTATTTTAGTTGCTTTATAAGCACCCTGAGCACTTGAACTCCTAGGCAAGTTTACACCGAATTTTTTATATACATATTGTGTCAGCCCCGAACAATCAAAACCGGAAGATGGTGATGCACCACCATATGCATATCTGTAACCTAGATAATTTCTTGCAGTAGATATAACATCCGATACTTTGCCTGTGGAGCCTCCTCTAGATGATGCGGTTCCTTTTGTTATGTATTTGCTGAATACCCATCCTGTTTTTCCACCGGAAGTTTCAACCTGATACCAATCACCTTTTTGTGCCTTAATCTTTACTGAAGTTTTATAAGGTAATGCTGTTACAAGGGTACCACCGCTTATAACAGGTAGTTTCCTTAAATTCAATCCGGCTCTTGTATTTACATATCCTTCAGCTGACTGCACTTTTTTCTTACTGCTGCCATTGGAATTACTGGATGGTGACTTCTTGGTGATGTAATTAGCCGAAACCCAACCTTGTTTGCTTCCCCACTGAATCTTGTACCAACCATTGCCCTGTCCAACAATATTCACCTTTGTGCCTCTGGTCAACTTGCCTATTGGTGCATTTCCTCTAGTGGATGGAACACTTCTTATGTTGAGTACACTTGCGGTCACATAACCTGTTCCTGAACTTTGCCCTCCCTGACTGCTTCCTGATTTTTGAGCAGGTACACTGCCATTAACATTCAGATAATCTCCGCAAAGCCATCCTATCAACCCATTCGGTGCTTTTATCCTATACCATAACCCATATCTGTCGTTTGTAGCTTTCTTGCCTAATACCTCTACCTTGGTGCCTTTTCTTACACGACTTATGATAGAACTATTGGTACCTGCATTGCTTCTCACTCGCACAACACTGCCCGTTACAGTACCATTTGAAGCACCTTGAGCTCTTGAGCTAGTCCCGTTATTCGTTACATTCAACAAGGTATAATATATCCAGCCTTTTCTACCATTAGGCATCTTTATATTATACCAACTGCCGGACTTCTTGAGAACATCAACTCTATTGCCGTTGTATAGGCTAGCTATGACTGAGTTGGATAATCCTGCACCACTTCTGACATTTGCAGATGTTCTAACTTTGACAACCCCTGTGCCTATTCCCGCAGCCTCCATCGGCTGACTGAAACAAGCAAAAGAAATCAGAAAGAGCAATACTAAACACATGCTTATAACTCTTTTTTTAAAACCCAATCGAAAAAACAACCCCTTTCTTAACGCTTCCGAAGTTAGCTGACGGGTTCGGAACTTGCGTCCCTACCATTACATAATGGACTCACCCCTGTTTGCTGGTTCCTCCGTACTTTCATATTTTTAAAGATTCAGCGTATTGGGTATATATAATACAGGCTAATTATATTCTATAATATAAAAAAGGGACTTGTCAAAACTGCCAAGTCTCTAAATAACAGTAAATAACGCTGCCATCAGCTGTATTACAAAACTATTACAACTTTATTACATATTATTAAATTTTGTTGACAATCTGTGTAAGTATCGCTTACATCCTTTGAAAATAAGCAAAGTTAACATAAACATAAATATAAATGGCATCAATAGCAATTTAGGAACATTACAAATGAATCTGAATATCCCTTTACTTTTCCTCAATTTCACTCCCTCTCATTCAATGGTACGTACTTATTTTTACCTGAAACATTCTTGTAAGCAGGCCTTATTATTTTGCCTCCGCTTATTACTTCTTCTATCCTATGGGCACACCAACCGACTATTCTAGAAATAGCAAATATGGGAGTATAAAGTTCAAGCGGTATATTTAACATATCATAAACAAATCCAGAATAAAAATCCACGTTAGGTTTTATTATATGCTCTTTCCCTCTAAATTTAGAAAAAACTTTTGAAGCAAGTTTTTCTATGTTGGTATATAACAAAAACTCCTTATCCATACCTTTTTCTTTGGCAAGCTCTTCAGCCTTTTGTTTGAGCAACCTAGCCCTAGGATCAGATAATGTATAAACTGCATGTCCCATACCGTAAATCAAGCCTGACCTATCAAAAGCTTCCTTATTTAGTATCTTCAGCAAATAATCCTCAAGCTTTTGCTCATCAGCCCAATCATCTACATTGGACTTAATGTCTTCCATCATCTCCATTACCTTCATGTTAGCACCGCCATGTCTAGGGCCTTTTAATGAGCCTACAGCAGCTGCTATAGCTGAATAAGTATCAGTACCTGAAGAGGATACTACTCTTGTTGTAAATGCCGAGTTATTTCCGCCACCATGTTCGGCATGCAGCACTAAATTCAAATCCAAAAGTTCAGCTTCCAATCGGGTATATTTATTATCAGGTCTTATCATATACAAGAAATTTTCAGCAGTACATAAATTCGGGTCCGGTATATGTATGTATAAACTCTTATTATCAAAATAGTGGCACTTCGCTTGATAAGAATATGCAACAATTGTAGGGAATACGGCTATAAGCTTTATAGATTGCTTAAGCATATTTTTCAAACTTATATCGTCAGGATTATCATCATAGGAGTAATATGTTAGTACACTCCTAGCCAGTTTGTTCATTATATTCATACTAGGCGCCTTTAAGATCATATCTTCTACGAATCCCTCTGGCAACTTTCTATTTTCAGAAAGGAGGTCACAAAACTGTTTTAGTTCAGTTTTGTTGGGCAGCTCACCAAATAGTAATAGATAACAGGCCTCCTCATATCCAAACCTCTTTTCTTGCTGAAATCCTTCTACAAGTTCTTTTACATTTATTCCTCTATACTTTAGCCTTCCTTCTACAGGAACTTTTTCCCCTTCGTCTATTACATATCCGTGAACGTCTCCTATATCGGTGAGTCCAACTAATACCCCTGTACTATCGCTATTCCTCAATCCACGTTTTACATTATGTTTAATATATAATTCACTTTCTATCTTATTGTTTTTTTCTGCAAGCAAACATAGCTTATCCAATACGCCCATTTTTGCCCTCCTTTTCCATATTATCCCATGTATTTATAAATAAAAAAATGCTGATTTTTATATTCTCATAAAAAATAATAGAAATGGTGCGAGGGATGGGAGTCGAACCCACACGCCGTATGACACACGCCCCTCAAACGTGCCTGTCTGCCTGTTCCAGCACCCTCGCACAATTAGGTTTAACTTGAAAGGAAATATGAGTTGCAATGAAAATTATACACGCACATATATAATTTGTCAAGATATCGTTAATTCTCACTCTTTGAGATTTTACTGTTCAAATATATACCATTCATGTAAACATCCATATAATTCATCCTCCGAGTAAACCTCAACATCTTTTATTTTTTCTGCCGCTACTAACGAGGATG